>JAYSTV010000068.1:0-4314 GCA_043719425.1 Acidimicrobiia bacterium
GGACGGGAAACCCGCCGACGAACCCGGTAGCGGGTGAGAATCTCTCCGGCGACAGCAGTGAACAAGATGAGGCCCTGCAGAGTGCCGACCAGTCCCGCCGGGAAGTCTGGCCCCTGCAGCGCGTATCCCGCATTCGTAAGCCCACCTATGAGTATGGCGACGAACAGCACCGCCACCGGATGACGACGGGCCAGGGCGGCCACGACAATGCCGGTGTAGCCATAGCCCGCCAACTGAATCCCTTTTGCGTCGAGCACGTGCCGGAAGTCGCCGACATCACTCGCCCCGCCGATTCCGGCGAGCGCACCGGAGAGCGCCATGACCACCACAATCTTCGTGCGCGTCTTGATCCCGGCATAGCGGGCCGCCGACGGAGAATCGGCAATCACGTCGACCTCGTAGCCAAACGTCGTTCGCCGATACAAGAACCACACCAGCACGGCCACGAGCGAAGCCACCGTGAACCCCAGCGGGATCTCGAATCCACCGACGGTGAAGCTCGGCCAGAACGACCTGGCGTTGATCTGCTTGCCTGATGGAAATCCAAACGAGCGAGCGTCGCGCCAATACGAACGCGAGTTGAAGATCAGATACTCGAGAAAGATGCCAGCGAGATAGTTGAGCATCAGGGTCGTGATGATCTCGTTCGTCGAAAGTCGAGCCCGCAATACCCCCGCAATCGCCGACCACAGGGCCCCGGCCAGTCCGCCGACAACGATCATCAGCACGAACGTGAGCGCGAACGGCCGTGAGCCTCCAAAGCGCAACGCGGCCCATGACGCGCCAACGGCACCCAGATACAGCTGCCCTTCGCCGCCAACGTTGATGACCCCGAGACGAAAGGCCGCCGCCGCGCACAGACCGGTGAACGCCAATGGAGTGGCGGCAATGAGCGTGCCCCGCATCGCGCTTCGAGACAGGAACCCGCGTTCGAAGATGCGTTGGTACACCGAGATCGGGTTTCGTCCGGTGATCAGCAGGAGGAGCGCGCCGAAGGCGAGTGCACTTACTATTGAAAGAAGGGGAACGAGCCACGTGAGCGACGCCCGCTGATCGAGCCGCTTCTCCAGACGGACCGGGGTCTTCACGTTCGCCCTCCGGTGGTCGTCGATACGCCGCCCATCAGCAGACCGATCGACTCGATGTCAGCGTCGGCGGCATCGACCTCACCAACCACGCGACCTTCGTAGAGCACGAGAATGCGGTCCGCCAACGCCAGCAATTCCTCGAGATCTTCACTGAGCAACACGATCGCCACTCCGCTGTCGGCCGCTTCGACCAGACGAGCCCGCACGGCCTGGGTGGCACCAACGTCGAGCCCACGGGTGGGCGATGCGGCCACGAGAACACGTGGCAAAGCAGCAAACTCCCGGGCCAACAAGACCTTCTGCACGTTGCCCCCGGACAACAGGCTGACCTTCGTCGATGTACTCGGAGCCTTCACGTCGAAGCGCTCGATGAATAACGTCGCCAACGTTTTCTGATGAGCGCGCCGCATCACCCCACGCACCGATGCCGGTCGATGCCGATAGGAGGTCAGCACGGCGTTTTCCTCGATCGTCAGGCCTGCGGCCAGCCCGGTGTGGAGCCGGTCCTCGGGCACGTGGCGCAGACCGGCGTTCATCGCGTCGGTCACGCGACCGGAGCGCAACACCACCCCATCGACACGCACCGAGCCCGACGTGGCCGCCCGCATGCCGCTCAACGTCTCGGCTAACTCGCGCTGCCCGTTGCCGGACACCCCCGCCACCCCAACGATCTCTCCAGGTCCGACAACGAAGGAGGCACCGACGACGGCCGGTCGACCGAGATCATCAGCGGCCCCGAGCGAATCAACGACAAGTAGCGGCGCCCCGCTCGACCTGATGCGAGCTGGCGCGGCGGCGCGCCGAGCACCGGACAACACCACGTCGCGACCGACCATCATGCGAGCCAACTCGCGTGGCGACGTTGACGAGGTTTCAACGGTTCCTGCGTTGCGCCCTCCGCGCAGCACGGTAACGCGGTCAGACACCGCCATCACTTCATCGAGTTTGTGCGAGATGAAGATGACGGTACGGCCGCCGTTGACCATCGTGCGCAGCGTGACGAACAACGCGTCGGCCTCCTGCGGGGTGAGGACCGCCGTCGGCTCATCGAGAATCAAGTACCGGGCGTCGCGGGCCAACACCTTCAAGATCTCGACGCGCTGCTGCTCGCCGACGGAGAGCTGCCAGATCCGCGCGGTTGGATCAACGGGCAGACCGAACTCCTCGGCCAGTGATGCAACGGCGTTGACCAACGCACGGCGTCCGAGGCGAACACGACCACCACGACCACCACGACCACCACGGTCATCGCCGAGCGCAATGTTCTCGGCCACCGTGAACGACGGCACGAGCCGGAAGTGCTGATGCACCATGCCGACGCCAGCGGCCAGCGCCTCCCGGGGCGAGGCGAACGACACCGGCACACCGTGGAGCGAGATCGTTCCGGCGTCGGGCCGATACAACCCGCTGAGAATGTTCGACAGCGTTGATTTGCCCGCACCGTTTTCACCCAGAAGGGCGTGCACCTCGCCGGCCGCGGCCGACAGATACACGCCATCGTTGGCGACGACGCCGGGGAATCGTTTCTCGATCCCCGTCATCTCCACGGCCGCGGGCCGGCTGACGACGCCTGCGTCATCAGCCGGTCGCGGACCAGACATCAGCCTTTCGGCAATTCGCCGACGACCCCTTCGATCAGGTAGTCCATGCCCATCAGGTCACCGAAGCCGATTTGGGTTCCGGCGGCGAGGCGCTCCTTGCCCGCCTGGTCCTTGATCGGTCCGGTGAACTGCGAACCCGGCTTGGCGGTGAGCTCAGTCCGCTTCGCTTCGATCTTCGCTTTCGTATCTGCGCTTACGATCGCACCGTAGGGAGCGAGCGTGACGAATCCGTCGGCCAGGGTGCCGTAGTAGTTCCCCGCCGTCCACGTGCCGGCCAGCGCCTGCTGGATGCGGGCGGTCTCGTAGGGGCCCCAGTTGTAGTTCGTGGCCGTCAGCCAAATCTCCGGGAAGTTCTTGCTCTGATCGGCGTCGTAGCCCGCCCACGGAACGTTCTTCGGCTTGGCCGCTTCGCCGACAGCCGGCGAGTCCTGGCCCGACCCGATGGCATCGACGCCCGTCGACAGGAGCGACTCGGCCGCGGCCCGCTCCTTGGCCGGATCGAACCACGTGTTGGTCCACACGACCTGCACGGTGGCTGTCGGGTTCACCGCACGCGCGCCGAGGGTCCACGCGTTGACTTCACGAATCACTTCCGGGATCGGGAACGGAGCGACGAAGCCGAGCTTGCCGGTCTTCGAGGCTGCGCCCGCGGCCATGCCGGCGAGGTAGTCGGTGTCTTCGCCGGCGCCGTAGAACTGCGACATGTTGTTCGCGGTCTTGTAACCGGTGGCGAACTCGAAGCAGACGTCGGGATGCTTGCCCGCCGATTCGAGGAACGAATCCTGGAAGCCGAACGACGTTCCGAAGATCATCGTGTTGCCGTCTTTGATCAGATCCTCGATGACCTGAGCGACCTGCGGACCCTCGGGCACGTTTTCCTTGTAGGTGGTGACGACGTTGTCACCGAGTTCCTTCTGCACGAATTCGCGTCCGTTGTTGTGGGCCGTGGTCCAACCGCCATCGTTGACCGGCCCGACATAGACCCACGCCGCCTTCAGCGGACCATCCTTGGGGGCGCAGTTCACCGGCTTGGCGTCGGCGTTCGCGGTGAAGTTGGTGATCTTCTCGGCCGTCGGTGGCGTGATCGTCGGCGCCGCCGGCGCGGCCGTGGTGTCGGCGGCCGCCGCCGCAGCCGTGGTTTGCGCCGCCATCGCCGTGGTCTCGGCCGCCACCGTGGTGTCGCCGGCGACAGTTTCGACAGGGGCCTCGGTCGCCGCCGCGGCGGCGGTGGTGTCGGACGAATTCTTGCTGCATGACGCGGCGGTCAGGGCCAGGGCGAAGGTCGCCGCTAGGGCGGCCACTTGGCGTCGGGTGTTCGGGGTCATGTCGGGTTCCTCCAGGGACGAGCGAAGGCGGAGAGCCTACCGATGCCGCCCCGGACGCGCTCGGGGCCTGGCGGCCGCGGAAAACGCTGTTCATGTACCGTTCATGCGCCGACGACTACGACTTGAAGCGGCACTCCCAGGTTCCCGTGATGGCGCTGGGGGTCGACAATTCGAACTCGCCGGACATCTCGTCGTCGTAGACAAACACGGTTCCCGTGCCGGTGACGGGAGCATCGGTGGTGAAGGAAATTTCGGCGGCGTAGCTGCCTGGACCTTCGTAGGAGCCCTGGGTCTTCAGCG
>JAYSTV010000671.1:0-11396 GCA_043719425.1 Acidimicrobiia bacterium
ACGCCGGCGGTGACTTGACCAGCCAAGGCCACGGCCGGCGGGAGGAGCTGGGTGAGGAAGAACTCGGCGGTGGCGCGTCGCGCGATCGATGCGTCGTTAGAACCGCTGGCCGCGTTGTACTGGCGGGCCATAAGCCATCCGCCAACCGTGGTGGCGAGGAGTCGAAGGTAGGGAGTGGCGCCCGCCATGGCGTCGCGCGGCGATGTGGCCATGGTGGTGCGCAGCCAGGCCGACGTTGAGGTGGCGGCTTCGACGGCATCGAGCAGCGCCGAAGCCAGTGGTGCCGGCAGATCATCTGCACACGTATGAATCTCGTGGAGGAGTTCGGCCACCACCGCGCCGTTGCGAAGGCCGAGCTTGCGGCCGATCAGATCCATGGCCTGGATGCCATTGGTGCCCTCGTAGATCGCGGCAATGCGAATGTCGCGATAGAGCTGCGCGGCACCGGTGTCTTCGCAGAACCCCATGCCACCAAAGACCTGCACCCCGATCGACGCCACCTCGTTGCCGAGGTCGGTGCACCACGCCTTCGATAGCGGGGTGAGGAGGTCAGCCCGCTCGGCGGCCCGGGCGCGAGTAGTTGGATCGGTAAGGGCGCGCGATTCGTCGAGGGCGTTGGCATTGGCGAACACGAGATGACGTTGGGCTTCGGTGTAGGCCCGCATGGTGAACAACATGCGCCGCACATCGGGATGGCCGGCGATCGTGGCGCCGGTATCGGACGAACCAGCGACACGACTCTGCACCCGAGAGAGGGCATGAGCGGTGGCGAGTTGATGGGCCCGTTCGCTGATGGCCGGGCCCTGTTGGCCAACTGCTAAGCGCGCATTGTTCATCATGGTGAACATCACCCGCATGCCATCGTTGACTTCACCGATAAGCTCGCCCACGGCACCTTCGCCGTTGTCGCCGAACGCCAGCACGCACGTGGGCGAAGCATGAATGCCCATCTTGTGCTCGGTCGACACCACGCGCACATCGTTGCGGGAACCGAGGGCACCGTCGATGCCAACAGCAAACTTCGGCACGATAAAGCACGAGATGCCCTTGGTGCCGGCGGGTGATCCGTCGACGCGCGCAAGCACGAGGTGGACGATGTTGTCGGCCAGGTCGTGCTCGCCCCACGTGATGTAAATCTTCTGCCCGGTGACTCGCCACGTGCCGTCGGCTGCCAACGCCGCCCGAGTGCGCAGGGCCCCAACATCGGAACCGGCATCGGGTTCGCTGAGGTTCATGGTGCCCGTCCACTCCCCGCTCACGAGGCGAGCGAGGTAGCGCTCCTTCTCTGATTCCGAACCCCAGTGACTCAGCGCGTCGATGGAGCCCTGGGTGAGCATCGGACACAACGCAAAGGCCATGTTCGACGACTCGAGCATCTCGGAGATGGCGAGGCCGATGGTGTGAGGGAAACCACCCCCGCCGAAGGCCGGGTCGGCCGCCACAGCGCCCCAGCCGCCAGCCACGTAGGCCTTGTACGCCTCTTTGAAACCGTCGGGCGTGGTAATTGTTGAAGCGGCGGTGTCGACGATGAGACCCTGGCGGTCGCCGATTTCATTGGTCGGGGCGATGACCGACGTACACAGCTTGCCGAACTCGGCCAGGAGTTCGTCGACCGTGCCTGGATCGGCGTGCTCGAATCCTGGCAGTTCGTGGAGCTTCGGAGCAACGAGGTCCAGGCTGAAACGAAGGTCGGACAGCGGAGGGCGATACGCGAGCACGTGCTCATTCTTCCAGCCGCCGCGGCCAGGGGATGCGGGCGACGTGTTTCCGTCGTCTGCCCCGAACAGCAGATGGCAGTCGACTACCATCGAAGTGGTAGTCTGCTGGGGTGCGGACGACTATTGACTCAGCCGGGCGAATCGTCATTCCGAAGGCCATTCGAGAACAAGCCGGTTTGGTTCCCGGTGTCGCCCTCCGCGTTGAGCTCGACGGGACCGGCGTCCATATCGAGGCGGAGACTGGGTCGGGGCTCGTGTCGCGCGGTCGATTCCTCGTGGTGCCCGCCACCGGCGAGCCGATCGACGTCGACATGGTCGATCGGTTGCGCCGTGATGGACAGCGGTAGGCCGCATGGCAAGGCCAGAAAACTTGGCAACGACAAAAACCGTCCTTCTCGATAGCAGTTGCGCCGTGGCGCTCTGTCTCGCTGACCACGCCAACCACGAGGCCGCCTTCGCCGCGGTCGGAACGCGCCGAGTTGGTCTGGCCGGTCACGCTTGGTTCGAAACGTTCTCGGTGCTCACTCGGCTGCCCGCCCCCCAACGACGTCCGATTCATGAGGTGGTTGCCCTACTGGAGAGGAACTTTCCTGCCAGTGTGTTTGCCGACGAACGGGCCCAGCGGGCCTTCTCCGTCGAGCTCGCCCACCTCCACGTTGCGGGCGGCGCGATCTACGACGCACTCGTGGCCATGGCGGCGCGCGCGGCAAAGCTTCCGCTCCTCACGAATGACCGGCGGGCCCTGGCGACCTATGCGCAACTCGGCGTACAGCTCGAGTTTCTCGACGAGAGCTGGTCGCCGATCACGTGACGCTCGCCGGCTCCGCTGAGGCAACCGATCTTCGTACAGACTCGACCCGTGGGAGGAGCGAAGCGGCGCGCGTGTTAGCCGTCGATGATCACGAGTTTGGCGTCGCGGGCTCGAAGCTGGGCCAGGGTCACTCGGAACAGGCCGAAGCCCTCGAAGACGAACCGGTACTGGCCAGGGGCGACAAGGAGCCGGTCGCCGTCGATCGGGAATCGCTGCCGTTTCGCGTTTTCGACATAGAGGAGTTGCGCGAACCCTTTCGCCAGACCGGCGCTGTTGGTGGTGGGCACGATCTCCAGGCGGACGCCCGGTCGCTTGGTCACCTTCACCGCAAGTTCGAGTCGCTGTCCACTGGCAAGCGAGAACGCTCGTTGACGGGCACCGCGGCCGCCACCGTCGTCGACGAACCGGCCTTCACCGGCTGACCAAGCGCCGCGCCCGCCAACGCCGGCGCCCGCCAACTGTGGACTGTGCGGCCGAGTGTGGACCTCACGTCCTGCGGCACACAGTCCACAGAGCGACGCACAGTCCACACTTGGGCGGTGGGGTGGTCCGGGCGGCCAGACTGGGGGCGATGACACGGTCACTGGCTCAGCTGCGGGCGGAAATCGACGCGTGTGACCGCGAGTTGCTCGAGGTCCTGGCTCGACGATTTGCCGCGGTGCACGAGGTGGCCGAGGTGAAGGGAGCGTCGGCCACGCAGGTCATCGCTCCGGATCGCGTTCGTGCGGTCCTGTCCAGCCGAGCGGGTTGGGCCCGGGAGCTGGGCATCGACGAACGGTTTGCCGATTTACTCTTTCGTCTGTTGCTCGGCGAAGCACACCGGGTCGAGGCCGTGTCGTTGCGGTCGTTGCGGTCGTTGCGGTCGTTGCGGGCCGGGACTCGTGACGAGGTCGTGGCGTCGACCCCCGAAGTGGCGTCGGCTCTGCAGACCGCGGCATGTCGTATCGACCACGTCAGTGTGGTTGTGGAAGACCTCGACGCCGCCACCGACTGGTTTGTCCACGGTCTTGGCTTTGCCGTGGTCGAGCCGCGCACCGAACATGTCGACCACCCCGGGCTGCATTGCGCGGTCGTCGATGCCGGCGGAGTCACGCTGGTGCTGGTCGAGTCGGCGCCCGATCGGCCCGGCGGACCGCTGCCCCATGGCGTGCACCATCTCGCCCTCGAAGTCCTCAACGCCGCCTATCTCCGCGACGATCTTCTCGCCCGCAACACGGCGGTACAGACCGACGTGTTGATCAAAGACAACGGCCTCGAGCGATTCTTTGCCGTGCGCGATGCGTCGAGCGGACTGCAGCTCGGCTTTGTATCGCGCGTCGGCGAGCGGAGCGTGTTCGACGGTGGCGATGTGGTGGCGTTGAGCGCCGCCATCGACGACGTCTGAGCGGATTGTCGGACCCGGCGCCGTCGCCACGAGACTGCGGTCATGCACATCTGGCTTCCCGCTCCTGATTCCGTCGACCGTATGGGCGGTCTCCCCGACGGTGTGACGGCCACGGTCTGGGACGGCTCCGAGCACATCCCGGGCGACGGGGCCGATGTTGAGGTTCTCGTCGTTCCTCTCATTCCCGGCGACACCCAGCTCCTCTCGACGGCGGTAGCCACGATGCCGAAGCTTCGCTTTGTCCAGTCGCTGTTTGCCGGCGTCGATTGGATCGAGCCGGCGCTTCCCGCGCACGTGACGTTGGCCAACACCGGCGCGGCGAACGCCAAACCGGTCGCTGAATGGGTCATTGGACTGCTCCTGAGCCACCTCCGTGAGCTGCCCCGACTCGCCGAGTCCCAGAGCACTGGCCGCTGGCATCGATTTCTCTCGGACACGCTCGCCTACAAGCGCGTGACCATCCTCGGCTACGGACCCATCGCCCATGCTCTGGAAGCAATGCTCGACACGTTTGGGGCAACGACGACGGTGTTCGCTCGCACTGCTCGGGACCACGTGCTCGCCATCGCAGACCTTCCGGCGGCGTTGCCGACGACGGACATCCTCGTGGTCCTTACGCCGCTGACCGATGCCACCCGTAACCTTGTCGATGCTGAACTCTTGGCCGCGCTCCCCGACGGTGCCATCGTGATGAATGCCGCGCGCGGGCCGGTCGTCGACACCGACGCGCTGCTACGTGAACTTACGAGTGGGCGCCTACGGGCCATTCTCGACGTGACCGAACCCGAACCGTTGCCCGAAGGTCACCCGCTGTGGACGGCCCCAAATTGCACGATCACGCCCCACGTGGCTGGCGCGACAACGCGCTACTTCGACAACGTGTATCCGCTCGTCACGGCGCAGCTCGAACGGCTCCTTGTCGGCCTGAAACCAGAGAACCTTCTGCCCAGAACAATAGCTATGCATACATAGCAAAGAGGTTCTCGAACGCCTTCATCTGTCCGCCACTCGTGGCCGCGGGCACGAGGATGGGCGTGACGCCGGCGGCCTGCCAGCGCTCCACACCCTCGCGGACCTGCGCAGCGGAGCCTGACAGCGTGACGTCGTCGATCCAGCGATCGGTCATCAGCTCCGACAGGCGATCCTTCTCGCCAGCCGCCAGCGCGGCTTCGATGGCGATCATCTCGCCTTCGAACCCCGCCGCCTTCCAGTAGTTGCGGTAGTTGGGAAGACGGATGTACCCATTGAGCGTCTTGCGGTGCAACGCCCGGGCGGCATCGCGGTCGTCGTCGATGACCGTCGGCAACATATTGCCGACGAAGAAGGTGTCGCCACCGGTGGAGTGGGCACGCGAGGCCTGGGTCTCGATGTTCGACACCGAGGCGTTAGCCCACACGGCCCCGTTGCTGATCTCAAGAGCGAGGTCGAGCATCTTGTCGCGCAGCGTGGCCAATACGATTGGCGGCAACGCGCCCGATCCTCGTTCGTTCGCCCGCATCTGAGCAACGTAGGCGCGCATATCACTGAGCGGCTTACCGACGACGGCTCCCAACTGCTCGTGAACCGGGCCGTGGCTGACTCCGAGGCCGAGATGGAAGCGTCCACCGGAGAGTTCGTGGAGAAACGCTGCGTGGTTCCCCAACTCGTTGGCATGACGAAGATAGATCGGCTGGATCGATGTACCGAAGGCAATCGTCTTGGTCGCCCGAGCGATTTCCTGACACAGCGCCATGCAATCGCCGTAGCTCGGACACCAGATGCCAGCAAAGCCACGATCCTCCAATTCCTTGGCGAGGGCGACGGTGGCGGCGCGTCGACCGGGCACGGCGATGAGGGAAACGGCGGGAAGGGGATGGGTCGAGCTCATGATGGTCCTTGGAGTGGTGAGTTCGGAAAGCCAATCGGTAACGTGACCCGGCGCGCAAGTCTCAGCGCCACCACTGCCGACCACGAAGGAACGCTCCCATGCCCGAAGCCTGGATTATTGATGCCTGTCGCACTCCCCGAGGAATCGGCAAGGTCGGCAAGGGTGCGTTGGCCGATATTCATCCGCACGTCCTCGGAGCTACCGTCCTCAAGGCGCTGCGCGAGCGCAACAATCTGAACACCGCGCATGTGGATGATGTGGTGTGGGGTACGTCGTCGCAGACCGGCACGCAGAGCGGGGACATCGGCCGTATGACTGCGCTCACGGCGGGTTACGACATCACCGTGAGTGGCGTGACCCTTGACCGGTTCTGCGGCTCCGGCATTACCACGACCAACATCGGCGCGGCGTCGGTGATGTCGGGCCTCGAGGACGTGGTGATCACCGGTGGTTCGGAGATGATGTCCAGCTATGCGGCGAACAGCAAAGGCGGCCCCCGGCTCCCGTTCATGGATCGCGGCAACCTCGAACTGCGCGAGCTGCATCCACAGACGAATCAGGGAGTGGCCGCCGACGCCATCGCCACGATCGAAAAGATCAGCCGGCGCGCCGTCGACGAATATGCGGCCGAATCGCAACGACGCGCCGATGTCGCCATCGCCGAAGGCCGTTTCGCCAGGAGCCTCGTGCCGGTGATGCATGCCGATGGAACGGTGGCCCTCGACCGCGAGGAGTTTCCGCGTCCCGGCTCAACGGCCGAGAGCCTTGGCCAGCTGCCGTCGTCGTTTGCTGCGCTCGCCGACATGGTGCTCGACGACGATGGCAACACCTACCGATCGATGGTGCTCAAGCGCTACCCAGGTCTCGACATTGATCACGTGCATCACGCCGGTAACTCGTCGGGTGTGGTCGACGGCGCCGCTGCGCTGCTCATCACGAGCCCGGACTACGCCAAGGCCAATGGCCTCAGGCCGCGGGCGCGCGTGGTCGCCATCGCCAACGTGGGCGACGATCCGACGCTCATGCTCAATGCTCCGGTCCCGGCCGCCCGCAAAGTGTTGGCGAAGGCCGGACTCACGCTCGACGACATCGACCTCTTCGAGGTCAACGAAGCGTTTGCGGTCGTGACCGAGAAGTTCATTCGTGATCTCAAGATCGATCGCGACAAGATCAACGTGAACGGTGGAGCGATCGCCCTCGGTCACCCCATCGGCGCCACCGGCGCCATGCTTATCGGCACCGTGCTCGACGAGCTCGAACGTCGAGACGGTCGCTACGGTCTGATCACCATGTGTGCAGGCGGCGGCATGGCCCCGGCCATCATCGTCGAGCGCATCGCGTAAGGATCGAGGGCATTCCTATGTACACAGATATTCTCTACGAAGTCAGCGACCCGGTCGCCGTCATCACGCTCAATCGTCCGGCGTCAATGAACGCCTGGACCGACACCATGGGCGACGAGGTCAACGATGCGTTGGCGAAGGCGGCAGCCGATCCAGCAGTGGTCGGCATCATTGTGACGGGCGCTGGCCGCGCCTTCTGCGCCGGGGCCGACATGAAGACGCTCAGCAGTCTTTCTGATCGCGGCGCGGGCGACCGTCGCGACCGGGCCGCGGCGGCTGGCGATGCCACGGAACCAACGGGAGAGTTCAGTGGCCGCTTTCCGTTTCTCATGACGATCGACAAGCCAATCATCGCCGCCGTCAACGGCGCGGTCGCCGGCATGGCCTTTCCGTTTTCGCTCTGTTGCGACCTGCGTGTGGTGTCACCCAATGCGGTGTTTCTCACCGCCTTCGCCCAGCGTGGGCTCATCGCCGAGTGGGGTCTGAGTTGGCTGCTCCCACGGCTCGTCGGCCCGTCGATCGCCCTCGAGCTCCTGATGTCGTCGCGCAAGGTCGGCGGCGAAGAGGCACTCTCGCTCGGACTGGCCAACTATCTCGTGGAAGCCGACGACCTCGTGCCGTTCTGCCGTCGCTATATCGAGCGCCTGGCCACGACGTGTTCGCCGACGTCAATGGCGGTTATGAAGCGCCAGGTCTATGAGCAGATCCACGTCGGTCTCGGCGACGCCGAGCGAGCCGCCGCCAAACTCATGCTGGAGAGCTTCGAGCGCAACGACTTTGGTGAAGGGGTGCGTTCATTCTTGGAGAAGCGCCCCCCCGTCTTTGCCCGCCTGCCTCGCCACTGACAAAGGACGCGAGTCTCCGCGCACATCACCCCTTCAAGGCGCGCAGATCACTCCCGTGTCCGCGCACATCGGGCGAATCAGTGGGGAGTTTCACGATTTCGAGCCGATCTGTGCGGTGCGGAGGCGGAGCTGCGCGGCGGCTGTGACGAGGATCACCGGCCGAACGGTAGGCACAATCCCCGGCCGCTTCTAGATTTCACAAGTTCACAAGGAAGGCGGACGGACGCCGCTTCGTTGTCTTTAGGAATCCTGGTCATGCCCGAAGCCGTCATCGTCGCTACCGCCCGTTCGCCCATTGGGCGGGCTTTCAAAGGCTCGCTCGTCGACCTCCGACCCGACGACCTGGCCGCCCAGATGGTCGTGGCCGCGCTGGCCAAGGTGCCGGGTCTGCCGCTGACCGAGATCGACGACCTCATGCTCGGCTGCGGACTGCCCGGAGGCGAGCAGGGTTTCAACATGGCTCGCGTGGTGAGCGTGCTGGCCGGGTTGCCCGACACGCCCGGCACCACCGTGAACCGCTACTGCTCGTCGTCGCTGCAAACGATTCGCATGGCCGTGCACGCCATTCGAGCGGGCGAGGGCACGGCGTTCGTGGCCGCTGGCGTTGAGTGTGTGAGCCGCTTCACCAAGGGCAGCTCCGACAACCTTCCCGACACCGAGAACCCCGCCTTCGAGGAAGCACGAATCCGCTCGGCCCACCGTTCCGGCAGGGGCTCCGCCGGGTGGACCCCCGAGCCGCCTCCCGATGTGTACATCGCAATGGGTCAGACTGCCGAAAACGTGGCCCAGATCGAAAAGATCAGCCGCGAGGAGCAAGACCGTTACGCCTTCGAATCCCAGCAGCGCTCTGCTCGGGCGATCGCCAATGGGTTTGCTGAAATGGACATCACGCCGGTGACATTGCCCGACGGCACGGTTGTTTCCGCCGATGATGGTCCGCGGCCCGACACCACCCTCGTCGGCCTCAGCCAACTGCGTCCGGCCTTTCGACCCGACGGCACCGTGACCGCTGGCAACTCCTGCCCGCTCAACGATGGCGCGGCGGCGGTCATCGTCATGTCCGAAGGTCGAGCGCTCGAACTCGGCCTCACCCCGCTCGCTCGTATCCTGTCGACGGCCGTGACCGGGATCAATCCGGAGATCATGGGCCTCGGCCCTGTTGCGGCGTGTCGCCTCGCACTCCAGCGAGCAGGACTGTTGATCGACGACATCGACCTGGTCGAGATCAACGAAGCCTTTGCTGCGCAGGTTCTTCCGTCGATGCGTCACCTTGGTATCGATCACGCCAAGCTCAACGTGCACGGTGGGGCGATCGCTCTCGGTCACCCATTCGGGATGACCGGCGCGCGCATCATGACCACGCTGCTCAATGGATTGACGGCGACCGACGGCACGATCGGCATGGAGGCAATGTGCGTGGGCGGCGGCCAGGGCATGGCCATGATCGTCGAACGCCTCAGCTAGCCCCGATCAACGCGGTCTGGGCGGTGGTGAGGTGTTGGCGGGGTAGCGTGAGCCACCGATATGACTGGAACTGTTGTTGTCGGCACGCAATGGGGGGACGAAGGCGGGGCCCGGCAATGAGCGGAACTGTTGTTGTCGGCACGCAATGGGGGGACGAAGGCAAGGCCAAAGTCGTCGACCTACTCAGTGAGCGCTCCGATGTTGTGGTGCGTTACCAGGGCGGGCACAACGCCGGTCACACCGTGGTCGTGGGCACGAAGAAGTTCGCGTTCCGTCTCACGCCGTCGGGGATTCTCTATCCGCACGTGACTCCGGTGATCGCCAACGGCGTGGTGCTCCACCTTCCGACCTTGTTTGCCGAACTCGACATGCTCGGCGCGGCCGACATCGACACCTCGCGTTTGAAGGTCAGCACGAACGCGCATCTGATCATGCCGTGGCATCAGGTTCTCGATGCCCTGGCCGAAGCCCAGCGCGGCGAGCGGGCTCTCGGGACGACCAAGAACGGGATCGGCCCGGCCTACGTCGACAAGGTCGCCCGCGAGGGCATCCGGGTCCAGGACCTGCTCTCACCAACACGCTTTCGCGAACGCCTCCGTTACGCGCTGGTGGAAAAGAACCTCATCCTGACGAAGGTCTTCGACGCCGATCCAATCGACGAGGCAGCAGTGGCGGCCGAGTACCTCGATCTCCACGCGCCGCGACTTGGGCCCTATGTGGCCGATACCGTCGACGTGATTCACGGCGCACTGCGGGCTGGGCAGACGGTGCTTTTTGAGGGTGCGCAGGCGACCTTCCTCGATATCGATCACGGCACCTATCCGTTCGTCACCTCGTCGAACCCCATTGCCGGGGCTGCCTGTGCCGGTGCCGGTGTGGGGCCGCGCGATCTGACCCGCATTGTTGGCATCGCGAAGGCCTACGTCACTCGCGTGGGGGCTGGACCGTTCCCGACCGAACTGAAAGATGCAGTCGGCAACGACATCGTCGAGCGCGGCCAGGAGTTCGGCACGGTGACTGGTCGTCGGCGACGGGCCGGATGGTTTGACGCGGTGATGATGCGCCAAGCCGTGCGGCTCAACTCCCTCACCGAGTTGGCCATCCTCAAGCTCGACATTCTCGATCCTCTTCCCGTCGTGAGGATCTGCGTGGCATATGAGATCGACGGTGTGCGTCACCAATTCCTCCCGGCCGATCTCGCTCTCTTTGAGCGGGCTGTCCCCGTCTATGAAGAAATGCCGGGCTGGCAGACCGACACATCGGCGTGTCGGACCGAACACGACCTTCCGGCCAACGCGAGAGCGTTCCTTCGTCGACTCGCCGACACGAGCGGGGTGCGAGTGTCGATGCTCGGTATCGGCCCGGCTCGCGACCAAATGATCGCGGTTGGCGCGACTGGCGCCGTCGGGGCATCGGCATGATCGAGCGCTACTCACTTCCCGAGATGGCAGCAATCTGGACCGACGACGCCAAGATCGCTCGCTGGCTGGAGATCGAGCTTCTCGCCACCGACGCTCACGTTGCCCTCGGCATCGTGCCGGCCGACGACGCAGCAACGTGTCGCGCTCGAGCCAGAGTGACGGCGGCCGACGTGCTTGAGCGGGAAAAGGTCACCGATCACGACGTGGCCGCGTTCGTCGACATCGTGCAAGCGTCGATTGGATTCCCGGCCGGCGCATGGATTCACTACGGACTCACTTCGACCGACGTGGTCGACACCGCGTTGTGTCTGGCCCTCACGGAGTCTGCTGATCTGTTGATCGAATCGGCCTCGGCGCTGATCGCCGTGCTGCAACGTCGAGCCGAGGAGTTTGCCGCCACGCCCTGCATGGGCCGGACGCATGGGATCCATGCTGAGCCAACGACGTTCGGGGCCAAGCTGGCGCTCTGGGCGCTGGCCATGGATCGCGATCGCACGCGACTGCATCGGGCTCGCGAGGCCATTGCCGTGGGCAAGCTCAGCG
>JAYSTV010000672.1:0-11393 GCA_043719425.1 Acidimicrobiia bacterium
GGTCCGGTCGCGTTTGGCGCGGCGCCCTCGGCCTCCTCGGCGTTCGTCCGTCCAGGTCCGAAGCCCACCATCGGGGCCACGGTCATCGGACTGGTCTCCAGCTTTGGTGAACGGGTTCGCGGTCGACTGGCGCAGCTGCGGCTCGGGCGTCGCCGGCTGGTCGGCGTGGTCGTTGCGGTGGTTGGCCTCGGCCTGGCGGGGGCGGTGGTCGTTGGCGGTGTTGGGCGCAGGGCCAAGCCGGTCGAGGTCGAATCGTCGGCGAGTTTGCCGCTGACCGCCGGATCGCTGCCGCTCGAGTTCGGCCGTCCGTCGGACCCGGATCCCACGCCGTCGGTCTCGGTCACGGCGCCGGCCACCGCGACCGTGTCGCTTGCGTCCGCACCCCAATTGGCCGCGTCTGCGCTGTCGGCCCCCTCGGTCACCGTTGTTGTGCACGCCGCCGGCGCAGTTCTCCGGCCCGGTATCTACCGATTAGCCGAACCGGCTCGGGTCGACGATGTGGTGTCGGCCGCAGGGGGGCTCGCCTCCGATGCCGACCCGGACGTGTTGAACCTGGCCGCCCGGGTGGGCGACGGTGAGCGGATCTACGTACCCCGCCGAGGCCAGTCCCCGCCTGGTGTTGTCGTCGGATCGACCAGCGCAACCAGCGCCGGCGCAGTGAGCGTGAGCGCCACGGACAAGAGCACTTCTGCGGCACCTTCGGTGGTCGACCTCAACACCGCCACGGCCGAACAGTTGGACACCCTGCCCGGCGTTGGACCGGCCATTGCGTCGAGGATCGTCGACGCTCGCAGCCGACTCGGCCGATTCCGCTCGGTCAACCAACTCCTCGACGTGCCCGGTATCGGGGAGGCGAAGTTCTCCCAATTGCGGCCCCGGGTGAAGGTCTGACGGTCATCGCTGGCGCATCACCTCACGAGGTCGGTTGCGCCCGTGGAGCTGGGGGTGGGTGCGCGAGGGTCGGTTGCCTCAGCGGAGCTGGGAGTGGGCTTCCCGATGTCTTGGTTGTCGCCGGGGTTGCCTTGATCGCGGCCGGCTGCCTGTGGCCTTGGACTCGGTCCGCCTCGTTGGCGGTTGTCGTTCTCGCCGTGGTCAGTGGTTTCGTCGCCGCCGTGATCGCCGGTCGACGAACCTCTCCGGCAATCGTCGTTCGCGGACTGCTCGGGGTCGTCATCGTCGTTGCTCTCTGCGCCGGATGGGCTGATCGCGCCCGATCTGGATTGCGTCATGAGAGCGCGTCGTTCGACGCCGTTTCGGCCACCGTCTGGACCGATGCCGAACCGTCGCTCGGCGGCGACCGGGTCGAAGTCTCCGTCGACGGACACCGATGGCTGATGACCGTCCCGTGGTCGATCCGGGGCCGTTCGTTGGCTGTCGGTGATCGCCTCGTGGTGTCCGGCTCCACGGTTGCGTTTGCTCGGCGAAGCGCCTTCTACGACTCGCGTCATTTGGCCGGAAGGTTCCGTCTACGGCGGATTGCCACCCGGCATCCACCGTTCCTGCCATTTCGCATGGCCCGGGCGGTCCGAGCGGCGGTCCTGCGAAGCGCCGCCGGATTCTCCGACGAGCAGCGCACCCTGTTCGGGGGTTTCGTCCTCGGCGATGTGACCAACGCCCGGGCCGAGCTAACGGACGATTTCCGGGCTTCGGGTCTCTCGCATCTCGTGGTCGTGTCGGGCCAGAACCTGGCGTTCTTGCTCGCCGGTCTGCAACCGGTCCTGTCCCGGGTTGGTCGACGGTCGCTCGTGATCCCCGCAGTGATTCGTCTGTTCGTCGTCGTGGCATTCGTGTTCGTCGCCCGGTTCGAACCGTCAGTTCTGCGGGCGGCGGTGATGGCCAGCGTGATCATCGTCACGCGCGCTCTTGGACGGCCGCAGCCCCTCGTTCGGGTGTTGGCGGTCGCCGTCGGCGCGCTCCTGCTGGTCGACCCGCTTCTGGTCCGTTCCGTCGGCTTCGGGCTCTCTGTCGGCGCCGTGACGGGTATCGCCCTCCTCGGTCCGTGGCTGGGCGTCCGACTCCGCGGACTTGGGCGGCTCGCAACACCGGTGGCCATCACCCTGGCGGCACAAATCGGCACTGCGCCGGTGCTGCTGGCGGCGTTCGACGGGGTTCCCGTGGTCAGTCTTCCCGCCAACCTCATCGCCCTGCCATTGGCCTCGCCGATCATGAGCTGGGGTGTGGTGGCTGGCATCCCGGCTGGTTTCCTGGGCCGAGGCGTGTCGGGCATCGTCCATGTGCCGACCCGCCTCCTACTCAGCGCTGTGGCGGCTGTCGCTCGATGGGCGGCGCAGCTCCCGCTCGGCTCATTTGCTGCTGTTGACCTGGGCATTGGCGCGTTGGCCATCGCGCTCGCCGTGGTCCTAGGCCGACCGTGCGGGCGTCGGCCTTCGGCCGTGCTCGCCTTGGCCGCTTTGCTCTGTCTCCCGATGGTCAGAACCATCTCGCCGTGGGGCCCTTCGCCGGCGTCGGGTCAGCGGACGCTCGTCCCGGCGGTCGACGCCTACGGCGGATCGGGCCCGAAACTCATGCGCCGAGTCGATGTGCTCGTCGTCGCCCACGGGGCATCGCCGTCGGTCGTCCTCCGACGCCTTCGTGCCGCCCACCTCGTGGCCGTCAACGCCGTGGTCGTGATCTCCGGTGGGCGCCCGCAAAAGGCCTTGCTTCGGGCACTACGTCATCGTCTGCGGATCGGCGTCGTGATCAGCCCACCGAGCGTCGGCGCGCCGATCGGCGTGGCCTGGAAGCGGGCCGAGTCCGGGCTGGTCCTGGCCACGGATTCCTCGATCATTCGAATCGAATCGGCAAAGGGCAACAAGGTCGAGGTACTGGTAGAACCGCGGCCGGTACGCGCCGGTACAGTCGACGGCCATGTCGTCGCCCGCCGTCCTACTGATCAAGGGCGATGATCCGGTTCTGGTCGGTGACGAAGTTCGATCCGCCATCGCCGCCGCGCTGGAGGGAGAGTCGGCTGAGTTCGCCCTCGCCGAGTTCTCCTCCGAGGATTACGACGTTGCCGCGCTCGTTGATGCGGCCCAGACCCCGCCGATGTTTACCGCTCGGCGCGTCGTCGTGGGCCGCAACGTCGGTCGGTTCACCAGCGGTGACCTGGAGCCGCTCCTCGACTACCTGGCCGGGCCCCTCGACACGACCTCGCTGATCTTGGTTGGCGGCGGCGGGCAAACATCGCGCAAATTGCTCGACGCGGTCAAGAAGAAAGGGTCGGTCGTTGATGCCGGCGTTCCGTCGGGCAAAGGCCGTCAAACGTGGTTGGCCAGCCGGTTTTCCGAGGCCGCGGTCCGCCTCGACCCCCGGGCCCAACAGTTCCTGGCCGACCATTTGGGCGATGACCTCGGGCGGCTGCAGGGCATCTTCGATGTGCTGGCGGCCGTCCACGGTGACGGTGCGCGCCTGCGGGTAGAGGACGTTGAGCCGTTCATCGGCTCAGCCGGCGGTGCTGCGCCGTGGGACCTCACCGACGCCATCGATCGGGGCGACACTGCCGAAGCGCTCGATCAACTGCACCGCATGCTTGGCGGTGGCGAGCGTCACCCTATGCAGGTCATGGCCACCCTGCAGAGCCACGTGAACAAGATGCTGCGCCTCGACGGGTCGGGGGCTCGTGACGAGTCGGAAGCGGCAGCCCACCTTGGCCTGACCGGCAGCACGTTCCCAGCCAAGAAGGCCCTCACCCAGACCCGCAAACTCGGCCACGCTGGCGTGACTCGGGCGGTACACATCCTGGCCGAAGCCGATCTCGACCTTCGTGGCCGCCGGGACCTGCCCGGCTCGGTCGTCGTCGAACTTGCTGTAGCTCGCCTTACCCGGTTAGCTGGCGCCCGAAGGTAAGGGCTCCCGAAATGCAAACGACCCCGCCTGAGCGGGGTCGTTGGAACGGCAGAGCGAAAGGGTTAGTCGGCGGTAAGTCGAGCGATGCGGTGCATGAGCTTCGACTTGCGGTTCGCGGCCTGGTTCTTGTGGATTACACCTTTGGTGGCGGCCTTGTCGATGCGCTTGATGGCAAGGCGGAGGGTCTCGGCGCTGTTCTCCGTGCCCGGGGCCTCAGTGGCCACTCGGACTGCAGTCTTCACGCGAGTCTTCAGCTCGCTACGCACGGCCTTATTCCGGTCCTGGCGCTTGGCGTTGGTGAGGATGCGCTTCTTCTGGCTCTTGATGTTCGCCATGATGATTCCCGAGGGTGAGAGACCGATGACCGGTCGTGTACAACGATCTATCCGTTTGAACGGCCCGAAGAGGCTAGCAGCCCGACCCACCCCGGTGGTGCGCAGGACGGAACAACCAGTCGGCGAAGACCCGCCAGTAGGATCGATCGCTCACTGCTTCCCGGGAACCTCACGTATGGACCGCTCCACGATCCGCCACATCTCTGTATTTCTCCGTCGGGGTAGCCGGTGATGGACCGTTCCAGCATTCGGAATATTGCTCTGTCTGTTGTTCGGGGTAGCCGGTGATGGACCGTTCCAGCATTCGGAATATTTCGATTATCGCCCACATCGATCACGGCAAGTCGACCCTCTCGGACCGGATCCTGGAGCTCACGGGCGCCGTCGAGAAGCGTGACATGCGGGCGCAGTACCTCGATTCGATGGACATCGAGCGTGAGCGGGGTATCACCATCAAGGCGCAGAACGTCCGGGTCGGCTGGACCTCGGCCGGGGTCGATCACACCATCCACCTGATCGACACGCCGGGCCATGTCGACTTCGGCTACGAAGTGTCGCGCTCACTCGCCGCCTGCGAAGGGGTGGTTCTCGTCGTCGACGCCGCCCAAGGCATCGAGGCCCAGACCCTGGCCAACTGCTACCTGGCGCTGGAGAGCGACCTGGAGATTGTTGCCTGCCTGAACAAGATCGACCTTCCCGCCGCCGACCCCGATCGCTATGCGGCCGAGATCGAAAAAGTCCTGGGCATCCCCGCCGAATCGATCCTTCGGATTAGCGCCAAAACGGGTGAAGGAGTGCCCGCCCTACTCGACGCCGTCTGCGCCCGCATTCCCGCGCCGGGAGGTGATCCTGCCGCGCCGCTGCAGGCGCTCATCTTCGATTCGTACTACGACGCTTACCGCGGGGTCGTGAGCGCCATTCGCATCAAGAACGGTCGACTCAAGACTGGTGATCAGCTCTTTTACATGCAGGCTCGCGGTCGTCATGATGCCGAAGAAATTGGTATCCGAACGCCGTCCAACAAACCAATCGACACCCTCGGCCCCGGCGAGGTCGGTTACCTGATTACCGGCATCAAAGATGTGGCCGAGGCTCGTTCCGGAGAGACAGTCACCCACTATGGCAAGCAGGCCGCCGTCGCCCTCGATGGCTACAAGCAACCCAAGCCGATGGTTTTTTGCGGCCTGTATCCGATCGACGGCGACGACTTCCCGGTGCTCCGTGATTCACTCGAAAAGCTGAAGCTCAATGACGCGTCGATCTCGTACGAACCCGAGTCGTCGGGTGCCCTCGGTTTCGGGTTTCGTTGCGGATACCTCGGTCTGTTGCATATGGAGATTGTCCGGGAGCGGCTTGAGCGGGAGTTCAACCTTTCCCTCATCGCCACGGCCCCATCGGTGGCGTACCAGGTCACGACTACAAGTGGCGAAGTCATTCAGGTCGACGCGCCGTCGGCCATGCCGCCCGTCAACATGATCGAGAAGATCGAAGAGCCGTTCTTCAAGGCATCGATCCTCACGCCAACCGACTACACGGGCACCATCATGGAGCTCTGTCAGCACCGGCGGGGAGAAATGGTGCGGATGGACTACATCTCGGCCGAACGCGTGGAGATGGTCTACCGGATTCCGCTCGCCGAAGTCGTTGTGGACTTCTTCGACTCGTTGAAGAGCCGGACCAAGGGCTATGCCTCGCTTGACTACGAGCCCGATTCGTATCGTGAGTCACAGCTCGTCAAGCTCGACATTCTCTTGAACGGTGCCCCGGTCGATGCGTTCTCATCGATCATTCACCGGGCGAAGGCCGAAGAGTTCGGTCGCAAGATGTGCGCCAAGCTGCGCGAGCTGATTCCCCGCCAGATGTTCGACGTGCCGATCCAGGCCGCCATTGGTGGACGAATCGTTGCCCGTGAAACGGTCAAGGCTCGTCGGAAAGACGTGTTGGCGAAGTGTTATGGCGGCGATATCAGCCGGAAGCGAAAACTCCTCGATAAGCAGAAGGAAGGCAAAAAGAAAATGAAGTCGATCGGTCGGGTGGAAGTGCCCCAGGAAGCGTTTATTAGTGCCCTGAAACTGGAGGACTGATCGTGGTGTTCCAACTGCGGCGACGATCAAGCACGGCCCTGAAACTGGAGGACTGACTGTGAGCGCCTCCGCGGATCAGTTGTCGCGAGAGAACTATGTGGCGCTCTCGACGTTTCGCCGAAACGGCGCGCCGGTGGCTACGCCGGTGTGGTTCGCCGTCGACGGCGGCAAGCTCTACGTCTATTCGGAGCTGAACGCCGGAAAAATGAAGCGAGTTCGAGCCACGGGCAAGGTGACCGTTGCTCCGTGCACGATGCGCGGAGCCGTCACCGGTAATGCCATTGCGGGCACGGCCGTGGCGCTCGATGCGGGCCGGGGCACGTTCGTGCACGGGCTCCTGAACAAGAAGTACGGCTGGAAGAAGCGTCTGTTTGAGTTGGGCGGCAGCATCCCCGTCGTTCTTCGGCTGCGCAAGAAGAGCGAAGACGGTTTCATCGAGATCACGCTCGACTGACGCGAAACGACCCCGCCGCTCGGGTGAGCGACGGGGCCGTGATGCGGAATGCGCTGAAGTGTTACGGGGCGACGGTAGTCGTCGTCGCCGTAGCGATTGCGGCGGCCGTCGTGGCTTCATTGCTCGACGGCGCCGATGGGGTACCCACGTTTTGCGTGGGCGTCAAGAACACGTTCGGGCTGGCTCCCTGCGGGAGGAAGTAGATCTGATTGCCGTTCTTGTATACCGCCTCGATCTGACGGAGCTGGATCAATCCCGGGGTGAGCGATTCGGCGATCTGGCGGTTGGCGGAGGCTTCACCTTCAGCGGCAATCTTCTTGGCGTCCGAGACACCTTTCGCTTCGATCCGCGCCTGCTCGGCTCGCTTCTCAGAAACCAGCCGGTTGGTTTCGGCCTCAGTTTCTTTCTGCTTGCGCTCGATGGCCACGCGCTGGGCAGCCGCCTCGGCACCGATGGCCTGGTTGACCTGTTCCTGAATGTTGTCGGGGAGAAAAATGCCACGAACGTCGACGCTGGCGATGTCGATGCCGTCTTTGGCGAACTTCTCCTTCAACGCGCTGGTTACCCGAATCTGGATCTCACCGCGCTTCGTGGTGATGGCGTCTTTGGCGTTGTATGCGCCGAACACGTCGCGAAGTGTTGAGCGGGCGCCCGGACGAACGATGCGCTCGCGCAGGTCACTCTCGTCCTTGATGGTGCGGAAGAGGCTGACTGCCTTTTCCTTGTTGAGGCGATAGTTGATCGTCACGTCGACGTTCATCCGAGCTCCTTCGAGTGATGCCACTTCAATCGAATCATCGCCGGTGCGATCGCCTTCCCCGCCGGCGCGAACCATTGAGGTCTGGAGCAAGCGGGTGGAGAATACGTTGACTTTGCCGCCGATGGGCGAGATGAGATGCCAACCTGGGTTCAAGGTTCCCTGGACCTGACCGCGGACGATTTCGACGCCGATCTCGTTGGCACCCACGGACACAAACGACTTGCTAAGGACGTTGAAGGCAATGAGGGCAGCGACGACGGCGGCGATGATGAATCCGAGGCGCCGTGGCTGGGGCAGCTTGGGGAGCTGACTGGGATCGATGTTGATGGTAGGGGGCATGCCGTCCTCTCGGGCAACCAGAACTGGTTGCGACTGGAAGTTGCAATATAGGCTTTGGTGCCGTGGATGGCAACAACACTTCGGGCCGAGCACCGAAACGACCCAAGCCGCAGCTTCGCGCCGCGGTCCTGGCCGCAGGCCACGAGTTGTTGGTCGAGAACGGGCTCGAAGGAGGGGCGACGAGCGTCACGCTGAGTGCGGCGATCGGCCGGGCCTCGGAGCGTCTTGGCGAGCGAGTCACGCCCGCGTCGGTCTACGGACGAATTTGGGATACCCAGGCATCGTTCCAGGGCGACGTACTGCTCGAGGCCGCACGTGGCTACCCCGCCGGTGAGGAAGCGCCGACCGCAAGTGCGGCAGAGCGCATCGTTGGGCGAGCGGACCGTTCGTCGCTCGCTGCCCGCCAAGGGGCCCTCGATGACGTGTGGTGGAGTGCCGGGGCCGTGCACGTTGAAGTGCTGGAGGCGTCGCGGAGTTGGCAGCTGTGGGTGGGGGTGTGGGCGCTCACCGTGTCGAGCCCCTCAACCGATGACGATGCCGTGCTCGGGCCGGCGCTGCGGGAGGGTGATGAGGCTGCCACCGGTGCCCTGCGGAACGTACTAGCGCACGTTGTCGACGAGCTTGGTTTCCGGGCTCGATCACCATTCACGATGGATGACTTCGCCGTGGCCGCGGCGTGTCTGGCCGAAGGATTCGCCCTTCGGGAGCGGTTCGGGTCTCGTCGACACAAGGTACGACTCAACGTCGGGCAGGCGGCCGACGGCCGTGCGTGGACGCCATTTTCTGTGGCCCTTCGCGCGCTTGCGGTTAGCTACCTCGAACCGGTGCCGCGTTGGAAGGGGCCGGGCCCGGTCGACTGAGCACCGGTCGGCGAACGTGGGCGATACGGTTGGCGCGATGTCGTCGGTCGTGGTCGTCGGAAGCAGCAACGTCGATCTGGTGGTTCGTGCGCCACGTCATCCACTCCCGGGCGAGACGCTTTTGGGGTCGGGCTTTGCCACCCATCCCGGTGGCAAGGGAGCGAATCAGGCCGTGGCCGCCGCCCGGGCCGGCGCCTCGGTGGCGATGCTCAGCCGTCTGGGGCCCGACGCCGGAGCCGACCTTCTTCGGGGTGAGCTGACTCGTGCCGGTGTCGACATTGGTGCTATTGGTACGTGCACACATGATCCGACCGGCACCGCACTGATCACTGTCGCTGACTCGGGCGAGAACACGATCATCGTGGTGCCGGGTGCGAACGCCAAGCTCCGACCGGTTCACGTTGAGGACGCCAACGAGGCCTTTGCCGATGCTGCGTTGGTGCTGGCGCAACTTGAGATTCCGATCGATGTGGTGATCGCCGCCTTTGCTCGAGGGCGGGCGCTCGGCGCCACGACGATCTTGAATGCTGCTCCGGGTCGCTCGCTCGGTGACGAGCTCCTTGATCTCGTCGACATCCTCGTGGTGAACGAAACGGAACTGGAGGCGACGATTGGCGTGTCGTCGAGAGATCCGAAGGATTGGCCTTCGGTCGGTTCGGTAAAAGCAATCGTGCTCACTTTGGGCGACGAAGGCGTGGTCTTCGGGACGCCTGGTGCGGTTGGAACGCTGATTCCGGGACATGTCGTTGTGCCCGTGGATACGACTGCAGCCGGTGACACGTTCTGTGGGTACCTCGCCGCCGGACTTGGCGTTGGACTTTCTCTTGAAGCGGCTTGTGTGCGAGCCAATGCGGCTGCAGCCATGGCCTGTTGTGTCGCCGGCGCCCAGCCATCGATTCCGCTGGCCGGAGCGGTCGACGAGTTCCTGGTCTCGGCGTGATCGTTGCCTCTTTCGTTCGGTCGTTCGAGGGGCTACTTTCCGGATCGATCTCTGCGACCGCACCGATCTTGCTGGCTGCGCTTGGTGGTATGTACACGTACTATGCCGGTATCTTCAACATCGCGATGGAAGCGATGATGCTTGCCGGAGCGTTTGGCGCAGTCGTTGTTGCCCACGGCACACAGAGCTGGTTCCTGGGGGTGGTAGGGGCAATTCTTGCCGCCGGAGTCCTCGCTGCGATCTTTGCCCTGTTCGTGCTGGTCCTGGCGACCGACGAGTTCGTGACGGGCATTGCGCTGAATCTGGCAACGGTCGGCGCAACGACGTTCCTGCTCCGGCGGATCTACAAGAAGGCCGGAGCGTTTTCGGGATCGGCCGATCGGCCGATACCGGCCATGCCCAAAGTCCGCATTCCGTTCCTTGCCGATGTGCCGATCGTCCGATCGGTCGCGGCTGGCCATACGGTCGTTGAATGGTTGATCCCGGTGCTCGTCGCCGGATCCGTCGTTCTGCTCTTCCGGACCAGGTTCGGTCTGCGCCTGCGGGCCGCGGGATGGAATGCGCCGTCGCTCGACGCCAGTGGCGTGTCGACCACCCGGGTGAGGGCCGAGTCGTTGGCGTTGTGTGCGGTGTTTTGTGGCCTGGCCGGGGCGTTTCTGTCGATCGGCTACTTGCAGTTGTTCGGTGAGAACATGTCGAACGGCCGCGGATGGATCGCCCTCGCCGCCATCGTGCTGGTCCAAGGTTCACCGCTCGGGGTGGCGTCGTTGTCGTTGCTGTTCGGCGTCGCCGCGTCGGTCGGCTTGAAGGCGCAGAGCCTGAACGTTCCACCGCAGCTCACCGAAATGCTGCCGTATGTCGCCACCCTCGTTGCGCTCTACGTCTATTCGCGGCGTCGCCGTATGCGCACGGGTTGAAGATGGGTTCGCCGTCGATTGACGACGTGCAGGCCCGCCAGCGAGAGGTGTTGGACCGAGCTCGTCCGCTTGATCGTCGGGTCCATCGCGACCAGTGGACGGCCAACGACTTTTCCGATGTCCAGCGGACGCAGATGCTGGCGTCGTTTTGGGGGAGTGAGGTGCCGGGATCGGGGGCCTATGACGAGATGCTGACCGGTGCGGTTGTGGCCGCCGATGATCTCGGTTGGGATGTGTCGCTGGCGCTGGACGTGGTCGGCGATGGTTGGGCGGCTTTGGGCTCCGGCGCTGGCGAAGCCTTGCTGGCGGGCAAGGCCGACGACCTTTTCAACGCGTTGGAGGAGGGTCGCCGTCCGAGTCCACGGCCGACGGCGCCAGCGCCGCCGGCCGAGGAGTCGGTCCCGATCATCCAGAACCTCGATGGGCGGATGTTGGCCAGTTGGCAGGGCAAAATTGCCGGGGGAGCGTTCGGGACGGCCCTTGAAGGGTGTCGGGGTGACGCAATTGCCTCGGTCTACGGCGACGTGCGAGCCTATGTCGCTGAGCCGAACACCTTGAATGACGATGTCGTCTACGAGCTGGTGGCGCTCAACGTCCTTGAAGCTCACCGTCGTCCGTCGACGGAAATCTATGCGCGCGAATGGTCCGTGCGCATACCATTTGGCTGGTCGGCCGAGTGGGTGGTTCTCGACAACCTCGCCCGCGGCCTGTCGATGCCGCAAGCTGCGGTCGTGCGCAATCCGTTCACCGACTGGATCGGCGCACAGATGCGTTCCATGGTGTTCGGGCAGCTGTGTCCTGGACGTCCGCTGATCGCCGCTTCGATGGCGAGAATCGAGGCGGCGGTGAGCCATCGCG
>JAYSTV010000673.1:0-1956 GCA_043719425.1 Acidimicrobiia bacterium
CCCGCCCTCGCTGCGCCAGCGAAAACGAATGAGCTCCTCATCGTGCAGAGCGCTATTCATGCGCATTTCACCGCTCTCATCGGTATCGAAACGGATGGAATCGTCGAACAGATGGGTGTGCGTTTCGGCATCGTCTTCCACTTGCCAATCGGACCGTTCGTCGACATCCGTTCGCGCACGCCTTCGTCGGAAAGACTCGTCATCCGCGCGATGCCTGCCACGATCACCGGTCGACGTCGCGCCGACATCCCAACTGCGCCATCGCCATCAAGCCACAACGCTGCCGTCGAGCTGGCGACGCCGAGCGAGCAGCCCGAGAAGTCGAAGCGCTTCTCGGCGGGTGATGTGTCCGTCGGTGTGATCGAGCCGCACTTCGGAAACCAGCTAGTCGTCAAGTGCCATGTCGGTCCTCTCCGTTGTGTTGTCCCGGTCCAAGCTTGCTCCGGATTTGGAGCCGTTCTCCCGCAACCGTTGGAACTCGGCGGATGCCGGCGGCGGCCGACGTCGGTCAGACCGCGAGCGTATGCGAGCGCATCCGCGTTTGCGGCGCCGAAGGGAGTTACCGAGCTGGCGTAACTGTGAGGTGTCCGAGTACCTCGGGCGAGATGGCGCGATCTTGCACCCATTGCAGGAACTCGGCCGACTGCAATCCCGGGGTCAGGTAGTACCCCTGGCCGGCATCGCAACCCAGCGAAGTGACCTTCTCCCAGGTCCGGGCATCCTCGATTCCCTCAACCACCGTGCGCAGCCCGAGTCCGGAGGCGAGGTCGGAAATCGCTTTCACGATTGCCGCGTCCTGCCGAGAATCGGCAACGTTGATGATGAACGAACGGTCGATCTTGAGTTCATCGACGGGGAGTCGCTTCAGGTATGAAAGTGATGAATAGCCGGTGCCAAAGTCATCAATTGAGAACCGAATTGTTTGGCTTCGCAGGTCGTCGATCACGGCAGTAGCTTCGTCCAGTTCGTGGACCAATTCCCGCTCGGTGATTTCCAGCGTCAAGACGTTTGGAGGAACGCCAGCCCGTCGGACAGCTTGCAGCACTCGAAGGGCGAATCCCGGGGCTAGCAACGTCTGCGCATCGAGATTGACGGCCACACCGATTTCGAACCCGCTTCTCCGCCAATGAGCGCAGGACGCCAACGAATGGGCAAGGACGGCGTCGGTGATCGCGTCGATGAGACCCGCCTGTTCGGCCAGCGGAATGAATTCGTTGGGCGAGATTTCTCCGAAGCGGGGATGGTTCCACCGGGCGAGCGCTTCAGCTCCGAGAATCTGACCGGAGAGAAGATCGGCCTTTGGTTGAAAGACGACGGTGAGCGCGTCGGCCTCGATCGCCGAACGAAGTTCGCCCACGAGTTCAAGCGCTCGGGAGGAGGACTGCTCCTGAGATTGGTCGAAACAGCGAATAGCAGAACCCCGGACCATCTTGGCGGCATACATCGCAATGTCGGCTCGTTTGAGGAGAGTCTCACGATCGCTTCCGTGATCTGGCGCAAAGGCGAAACCGACCGATGCCCCGATTCGCACGCTCATGGCATCGAGTTGAAATGGCGCGGTGAACACAACTTCCATCGCCTGGAGTTTGGCCATCGTTTCCTTCACGGATGCGACGCCCGGAAGAACAATGGCGAACTCATCGCCTCCGAGGCGGGCCAGAAATGCTGACGATGGCAAACCTTTCCGCAGCCTCATCGCGGTCTCCACGAGAACCTGGTCTCCGGCGTGATGGCCGAGCGTGTCATTGACTTCCTTGAACCGGTTCAGGTCGAGCATCGCCACGGCGAAACTCGACTTCCGGGCAAGAACCTGATCGAGCGTGCGATAAAGGAACAGACGATTCGGGAGGCCGGTGAGCACATCGTGGAGCGCCTGATGCTCTCGGTCGGCCGACTCGCTTCGGAGTTTGTCGATGAGTCGAAGGTTCTCCAACGTCACCGTCGTCTGATTGGCCA
>JAYSTV010000674.1:0-4740 GCA_043719425.1 Acidimicrobiia bacterium
CCCGACCACCACCAGCGCGGCGAGCGCGCCCACCACGGTGCGCCGCACAGATCGCCGCCCGCGGCGCGCAGATCCGTCGCCGTAGATCACAGATCGACCCAAGACCGGCCCGAACCGGCCGTCGACCGACCGATCTGCGCGCCACACGTCGGCCGGGACAGAGATGGGATTGACGACGGGCATGTCCGCTCCTTGGTTTGTCGGACCACAGCGGTCCCTGCCAGCTGTGACGACGCCACGCACGCCGCCGGTTCCCGACGAACGAAACTGGTGGGCGTGGACCCCATCAGCAACAGCACCAGTTGATGGAGCCGTTCGATCCGCTCGACCCAGCCAGCCACGCCGAGTGGGACGCCGACGCCGGTGCGGCACAGCAACAGGGCATCGACCCGTGGTGTTCGCGGCCAACGTGGTCGGTCGCCGTCCATCACGCGTTTGCCACCGACGGCGATCCCGGGCCACCCGTCGGCCTAGCGTCGCCGATCGGAATCGCCGCGTTTGCCCAACTGCGCGCCGACGACGGCGCCACCGTGCTGGCCCCGCTCGACCGCGTGTGGGGCTTCGGCGCCAGCATTATTCCCAGCGCCACCCCAGACAACCCAGACAACCCAGACAACCCAGACAACCCAGACGACCCGATCGAGTTGCTCGACGACACCGTGGCCGCGCTCCTGGCGATGCCCAATTGGAAGATCTGCGTGCTCGCCGGCACCGTCGAAGACAGCCCGCTCGACACGGCCACGATCGACGCCTTCGGCCGGCACCTTCCGCTCTACGCCGGTGAGTCCCGCACCAGGTGTCAGGCCTCGCTCGACGGTGGGATCGACGGCTACCTGTCCCGGCGCGCCCGCGGGCATCGTCGCAACATTCGCCAAGCCGAACGACGAGCCGCCAACGCAGGACTCACCTTCACGGTCGACGACGGTGCCGATCCCACAACGACGATCACGCGACTTCACGCCGTCGAGTCATCCAGCTGGAAGGGTCTCGAAGGTTCCGGGATCGAGGCGGCGGAGATGGCAACCCTCTACGAGCGACTCGTGCGCGTCCTCGCCGCGAACGGCGCACTGCGTTGCGTCTTCGCCCAACATGGAAACGGCGACGATGCCGGCTTCATCCTCGGTGGTGTTCTCGGCGACACGTATCGCGGGCTGCAAATCTCCTTCACGGAAGATGCCCGCGAGCTCAGCGTCGGCAACCTGCTGCAATGGCACGAGGTACAACGTATGTGTACAGACGGTCTGCACACATATGATCTGGGTATGGACATCGAGTACAAGCGGCGGTGGGCCGAGACCCAGCTCACCACCCGCGCCATCATCGCCATCCGCCGCTAGCGATCAGACCGAGTGGAAGGACAGCTATCGCAGCCCGTTCAACATGGACTCCGCCAACGCACCGGGGCGACGTTCGGAGAAGCGGTCGCCGAGCCACACGCCCGACAGCAAGACCACAACGCTCCACCCGGCGCAGCCGAGAACGGTCGTGACGTCGACCCCGTGACGCAGAACCGCGAACGCGAACACCGGCGACAGCAACACCGCCGACACGGTGAGACCGAAGGCGTGGACGAGGCCGATCAGACAGCCGCGCCCGGTCATTGCGGAGTGGTTGCCGAAGGGCGACGAATCGTCGGGCACCGGAAAAGGTACGAGCACACTGATCAGCGCGCCAACGCCGAGGGGCACACCGGCCGCCGCGACGGAGAGCGCCAGTGTTGGCGCCAGCGCAGTGGCGTCACGTCGGGCCGCAACGGTCAGCAGGGCCGCGACCCACACCGGGGTCACGAGCGTTGGTGCGGCCGCCAGCGCGCGTCCGAGCAGGAGATGGCGAAGACGAACGCCGGTCCCCAACTCAATCCACAGCGACGACGCATCGAGCCCCAACAGGTTGTGGGAAATGGCGATTCCGAAGAGCAGGGCGATCGGCGCGGCGGCTACCGGCGGCAGCGTGTCGGGGTTGAGCCGCATGCTCTGCAAGAGGACGAACGGTGCGCCAAAGAGGCAGCCGACCACGAGCGACGCGCGTCGATACGGCGAACGAAGCAGGTAGCGAAGTTCCTTGCGAACGATGACGAAGACCGGATGGTTGATCGGCCCTCGGGCGCGCCGCCGCAACGGCGCGTCGACGACAAGCGAGTCGGAGATCGGGACCGGCGCGGCGAACGCCCGGCGCGGCTCGCGGGCCATTGCGCCGGAACGGCGCGTCCCCATCGACTTGGCCAGCTCCACGGTCCACCACCACGCCATCACCACGACAATCGCCAAGACGAACGCCACCCGCGCACCCGACATTGCGTAGCGGGAGAACGACGCATCGTGCGCGGCCCGTCCGAGGGCGCCCGGCGGCGTCCACGCCAACACTGCGGTGATGCGCGAACGAGCGCGCGGTGAAGCGGCCGGAAGACTCTGGATGGCCATCCACAAACCCGACGAGACGGCTGTGGCGAGCACCACGCCAAGATCGCGCGTCCGACGATTGCGCGACGCTCGGGTGAGCATCGTGGCAATTAGCCGGCTACCAACGATGCACAACGCAAACTGGGCAACGGCCACGAGGAATACGAACGCGAACGCTCCCGGACGTCGGATCGACAACGTGACGACCATGCCACCGAGTCCCACGAGGGTGGCCGCGGGAAGGACCCCAATCGACGCGGCCACCACCGTGCCGACGGCCAGTTCTGATCGACGCAACGGAAGATCGGCGAGCCGGTCCGGATCGATCGCGTCGTCGATGCCGCCGAGCAGAAACGGCAACCCGACCCACGCGATCCACAGCGTGGTGAAGGCGACCGACATTCGGGGACCGCCCTCGGCGCGACCGGCGGCTCGAGCGACCACCACCACGAACGACAGCATCGACGCGCCCAGCACCGTGGCAAGAACAACGAGACCGAAGCGTGCCCGCGCACTGCGCTTCGCCGCATTGACGAGCAACCGCGTTTTGAGTCCGGCAAAGACCCGCAACAGCTCCGTCGTGGTCACGACGCGTCAGACGGCGAGCGTCTGCAACCAGTCGAGTTGTTCGAGGCGAATCTCGCGAGCGCCAACGGCGTCGAGGAACGTCTGCTCGAGTGAACGTCCGGCGCGTACTTCTTCGATGGGTCCCGACGCGACCACGCGGCCAGCGTGAACGATGGCAACGTGATCACACAGCCGCTCCACCGTCTCCATCACATGGCTCGACAACACGACGGTGCCCCCGGCCGCCCGGTATTGCTGGAGAACGTCCTGCAGCAAACGGGCCGACACTGGATCGACGGACTCGAACGGCTCGTCGAGGAAGAGCACCTTAGGCACATGAAGAATCGCCGCGCCGAGGGCGATCTTTTTGCGGGTCCCCTGCGAGTAGTCGGTGACCAGCTGGGTGGCCTCGTTCTCCAGCCCCATGGCCCGAAGCACCTCGGTGGTGCGACGACGCGCAGTGGTTTCATCGAGGCGACGAAGCCGAGCGATGTAATAGAGCAGCTCGGCCCCGGTGAGCCGCTCGAAGAGCCGGAGGTCATCGGGAAGCACGCCGATGCGCGACTTGGCGGCCACAAGATCGCGCCACACTTCGATGCCGTCGACCACAATCGATCCCGCATCGGGCTTCAGCAAACCGGTGATCATCCGCAATGAGGTGGTCTTCCCCGCCCCGTTGGGGCCAACCACGCCGAAGAAGGAGCCACGGGGCACGGTGAGGTCGACGGAGTCAACAGCCACCCTGGTGCCGTAGGTCTTGCGTAACCCAACAACGCGGACCGCGGGCTCTCGTTCGTCACTCGTGATCGCCATGGCCGCCTCAACATCGACCACCCACCGCGTCCACTGAATGGGCCAGACGACGGAACCGGGACGGGAATAGAACACGCAGAAAACTTGATACAGCTAGTAGCAAGTTGTGTCCTGACAAGATCACGCCCCGCAGGAGGAGCGAACCCATGGCCCTAGATCCGAACACCTGGACCCTGAAGACCCAGGAGGCGTTCAACACCGCCATCGGGTCGGCCCGCGCCAGCTCGAACCCCGAGGTCACGCCCGACCACCTCCTTCTTGCCATGCTCGGCCAGGACGACGGCATGGCCCTGCCCCTCCTCGACAAGGTCGGCATTGCGTCGACCCCCCTGAAGAACGCGACCGCCGAGACGGTGTCGAAACTCCCCCGCTCCTACGGGGGCGACTCCACCGTCGGCCGCGAACTGCGCCAGCTCCTAGAGCGCGCCGCCGAAGAACAGCGGACCATGGGCGACCAGTACCTATCGGTCGAACATCTCCTCCTGGCCATGGCCACCCCCGACGGCGCCACCGACCGCCAACGAGACGATGCCCGCCTCAAAATCACCCGCAACGACCTGCTCACCGCCCTGGCCGGGATTCGGGGCAGTCGCCGCGTCGACTCGCAGAACCCTGAGGACACCCTCCAGGCCCTCGACAAGTTCGGCCGCGACCTCACCGAGGCGGCGCGTCGGGGCAAGCTCGACCCGGTCATCGGTCGCGACGAGGAGATCCGTCGCACCATTCAGGTCCTCGCCCGTCGGACCAAGAACAACCCGGTACTCATCGGCGAGCCGGGCGTGGGCAAGACGGCGATCGTCGAAGGCCTGGCCCGTCGCATCGTCGACGGCGACGTGCCCGAGAGCCTGAAGAACCGTCGCGTCATCGCCCTCGACCTCGCCGCCATGGTCGCCGGGGCCAAGTTCCGGGGCGAGTTCGAGGAGCGTCTCAAGGCCGTCCTCAAGGAGATCACCGATGCCCA
>JAYSTV010000675.1:0-4736 GCA_043719425.1 Acidimicrobiia bacterium
CGGGTCAGTGCCGGCGATCCGCACGTTCGACGAATCATGGCTACAACTCAACTGGTCACGGCCAGCCACGGCCGGTCGCGAGTTCATCCAGGATGCTCATGAAGATGGGCACCTCATCACGTTCCTTCTCGCCGATGCCCCCGGCCTGGAAATCCTCGACCCGGTTGAGGGATGGACCCCGGTGTCGCCCACCTCTCGCCAGCTGCTCGTCTTTGCCGGCGAGTGCAGCGCTCTGCTCGTCGACGGAGCGGTGGTGCCGATGATGCACCGGGTACGAGCCCGCGCCGACGTGACGACTCGGCTGTCCGTGGCGTACTTCGTGAACCCCGACCTCGATCAGACCCTCGACCCATGGGTCGTCAGTGACCGCAATCGCGGCGTCGACCTACTGCGATGGGGCCAACAAAACCCCGCCCGCTTCGGGCTACCTGTTCTGTAGGAACTGGATCGTCAATGGGGTTGGCCCCGAGCCAACCGGCGCAACGAGACCCGCCAGTGATCCGAATGCTCACCATCAACTACGCCTCGGTCACGGCGGCGCGACGATCGCCCAACGTCGACTGGTCCGCCTGCGATGGCTGCATCGTGCGAGGACCCATGAGCTTGTTCATCAGGTGTTCGCCGGCCGTGATCGGCTCGTACTTCACAATCCCGTCAGGACCGATACACGTTGGCATCACGGTCACGACCGCGTCGTAGTTCGCTTCGTGGAAGTACGCGATCGATCGACGACGGGCGGGACCATCGATACCCAACGGCGGAACGACACGGTGCACGGTCGATCGCCATCGATCATTCGTCCATTCGGCGAGCAGATCACCGAGGTTCACCAGGAACGTTCCGGGTTCCGGCAAGACGTCGTGCCACGCCCCGTCGGGACCGACAATCTGCAGACCAGGAACCGGATCAGCAAGCAACAGTGTGCACACGCCGTAGTCCGAGTGTGCGCCCATTCGGAGCTGCCCATCGACCGGAGCCGGGTGTTCTGAACGTCGCTCGTAGTTGTTGGCCCGCATCACGCTGGGGGCCCGATGCGAATACTCACTGAGATAGGACTCGGGCATCCCGAGGGCGAGGGAAAACATCCGCATGAGTTCGAGGGAGAGAGCTCGACATGCGTCGAAATACTCCGTGTACACCGCACGCATTTCGACCGGTCGGTCCGGCCAGATATTCTCTGCGAACATACGATGTCGCTCAGCGGCAACGTACGGATCACGCTCGTTCGTGACTTCCACGCCACAGTTGAACGCTTCAAACATGTCGGGCTTCGCATCGACGCCAAGCGAATAGGCCAGCGCCTCGGAGCCATATGCCGCATAGCCGCGATTCTTCGCCTTGTCGGCCAAGACGTAGCCCAACTTCTCGGACTCCGGCAGATCGAAAAAGGCCGACGTGGTCGAGAGCATCCGGTCGATCAGTTCGGCATCGACCCCATGACCCGTAAGACGCAGGAACCCAACCCGCCGACACTCGTCGTCAACGCGCTGAAGCAACACGGCCAACGCGTTGTCGTCACCACCGAACCACGGCGCGAGGTCAAGAGTCTGGACGAGATCGGTCATGACGCTCCTTTGCCAACCGGCAGAGCAGTGAACGCGAACGGGATCTTGACGGACCCGCGCGACTCGGTGGTCGTGAGCACCGTTCGAGAGTCGCGGCGCACGCAGATCGACTCGCCCTGGATCATGGCGGGCAGCGTCAACGGCACGGGACTCGACGACCACACCATGGGCCACGCCTGACCCTTTGGTCGAGACAGCACATAGCCCGATTGATACGTGCGCAGAACAACTCCGGAGCCGTCGGGCAGAGCGTCAGCTGCCGTGATCCGATTGGGAAACAGGAAGCCTGTTTCGGACAGAAGGATCGAACCAACCCGCTTGAGGGTTGCCGCGTCGACCACATAGACCCCGGACGTTCCGTCGGTCGTCTTGGTGATCACGTAGGTCACGTCGTTCTCCGGATCGACCACGACTGACTCGGCATCGTGAGGACCGTCGTCGTAGGTGAGCGTCTGGACCTGGGCGGCCGCGGTGGCCGACGCCCGCCCTGGATCAGGCACCCGGTACAGCGTGACATTCGCTCGCAAGGAACCGTTGTCGCCGATATCGCCGATCACCAAATCGCTGTTCGGCGCCGTGGCGATGTCCTCCCAATCGACGGCGACGGCTCCCGCGACCGTCACCGGTTTGACCGTTCGTGTCCGCACGTCGAGGCGGAACACCCGGGCCGAGTCACCCGAATCGTTGTGCAGCCACGCCACGTTTGCGTCTTTGGCGGAGAAGGCGCACCCGGAAACTTCTCGGATCTGACCGGTTCGGATCTCGAAATCGACCACTGCGGGTTTGCTGACGGCGAGCACGGCAGCAGCAACGAGGATCGGTCGTCGAGCCCTAGCGCGCATATGCCACCGTATCGGCCGTTTCGCCGGACCAACGGCACACCAAAACCACCAGGGACGTGTCGTCGCACTCTCGTAGGATGGATGAAGTGCACCGCCCGCGAGACGCCGACGCTCTGACGCAGAGGCCGATGTCGCCCGGCCATGTCTTGCGGACCAACCGAGACTTCCGCAAAGTGTGGATCTCCGGCGCAGTGTCCGACATCGGCACCTGGATGCAGCTGATGACTGTGGGCATGTTGGTCGCCTCCCAGACCGGCAGCGCGTTGCAGACGGGCCTCGTGGCTGCCGCCACGTTCTCTCCTCAGCTGGTGTCGGCACCTGTCGGAGGCGTGCTGGCCGACCGGTACGACCGCCGTCATGTGCTCATGACCGTCCTGACGCTGCAGGCCATCGCCGCCACGATCCTCGCCGTCGCCGTCGGCCGCGGTGTGGGTCCCGGCGTGCTCACCCTGATTGTGTTCGGTCAGGGCATCGTCGGCTCCCTAGCCAACCCAGTCGCCGCTTCGATGACGCCGGACCTGGTGAGCAAGGATGCACTGCTCGGTGCCGCCTCGCTGGGCAGTGTGTCGTGGAACTCGGGACGAATCGTTGGCCCGATGTTGGCCACGTTGCTCATCCGAAGCATCGGACCGACGTGGTGCATTGCGGCCAACGCCGCGTCGTTTGCCGTTCTCCTGGTTGCGTTGTCGACGGTGCATCGTTCCTTCGCCCCGCACGCCACCGACCTCGACGACTCCGTGCTGGCCCGAGTGCGGCAGGGAATTCGATCGCTCCGCAAAACGCGAACGGCGATGTTTGCCTTTCAGGTTTGCCTAGCCAGCCAGGTCAGCATCGCTCCCCTGATCGGGATGGTCCCCATCCTGGCAACGAAGGTCCTCGGCGGCGACTCGCGCACCGTAAGCGCGCTGTTCATTTCGTTCGGAGTCGGCAGCCTTCTCGGCTCGCTGGCGGTCACCACGATCGTTGCTCGGATCGGACGGCCACGGGCGAGCTTCGGCCTCCTTTCCGCCGGCGCGGTGCTCACCCTCGTGCTCTCGCAGGTCACGTCGACTGTGGCCGCCGTTCTCGTGGTCGCACCGTTGGGCGGGTGCTACATCGGCGGTTTCGTCACTGTGCACTCCGTGATCATGCGTGATTCCCCGCCCGCCGAACGCGGTCGAATTGCCTCGATCTTCTCCGCTTCCGTTGGTACCGGCTACAGCCTCGGCGTGCTGTGGATGGGGGCCCTCGCCGACGCCGCCTCGCTCCATGTAGCCCTCGCCGCCGCGGCGATCTGGGCGCTGGCCATGCTCGGAATCTCCTTAGTCGTCGTGAACCGCCAGTGGCGATCGTTGGGAGTGGGCGACATGGCGAGTCAGCGCGCTCTCGACCGCGGACTCGCCACCCTCACCACCACCTGACCTCCACCAGCAAACACGGCGCTCTCGACCGCGGACTCGCCACCCTCACCACCACCTGACCTCCACCGTGCCCGCGGCACGGTTCAGGCGGCGGTGCCAGACTCAGGCTGACGCCGCACCGTGCGGGGGGATCGAGGAGATGCCTGTGAAGCAACTGACCGGTATGGACGCAAGCTTCCTCTACATGGAGACACCAACCACGTTTGGTCACGTGAACGGACTCGGGATCTACAACCGCCCGTATCCGGAGTTCAACGCCTTCGAGGCCGTCTATGCCAAGTTCGCCTCGATGGTGCACGAGGTGGAGCCGCTCCGTCGCAAACTGGCCACTGTTCCGTTCAACCTGGATCATCCGTACTGGATCGACGACGAGGACTTCGATCTCGACTTCCACGTGCGTCACATCGGCATTCCGCCGCCCGGCAACGACCAGCAGTTGGCGGAGCAGGTCGCTCGCATCATCGGCCGGCCAATGGATCGCAGTCGGCCCCTATGGGAGGTCTACGTGATGGAGGGCCTACCGGACGACCGCTGGGGCCTGTTCGCCAAGTACCACCACGCCACCATCGACGGCGCCGCCGGCGTGATCCTGCTCAATATGCTCACCAGTCGCGACCCGAGCGCCGAGCCGCCTCCCCCGCCGACCCCGTGGACCGGCGAGCCGATGCCGAGCGATGTCGAACTGCTTCGTCGCACGGCGGTGAACCTCACCCGCAACCCGGTGAAAAGCGCCCGGTTGCAGCTCCGGCTGGTCCAGACATTGGCCGCTGCGGTCGGCGTCACGAGCGTGAGTTCCGCCGCCAGTCAGACCCGCGCTCTCCTCAAAGCCGCAGTGAATCGCAATGGCTCCGACGATGCCGCGACGGAACGCGCCGTGTCGATGCCGATCTCCCCCGCCCCGCCAACGCCGTGGAACCGCACCATCACGG
>JAYSTV010000676.1:0-4733 GCA_043719425.1 Acidimicrobiia bacterium
ATGATCAGATCGTCGAGGAGAGTAGTGACCGCGTCGGCCCGCGGCCCCTGCTCACGCAGCACCGGGACCGGGCGTTGGGGGCCGGTGCCACAGCGAACCGGCCACGAGCCATCCGCACCGGGGTGCCCGTGCCACAGCCGACGTGCATCCGCCCCCTCGACAAGTTCGGCCAGACCAGGATTCTCGCCGACGCGCCGCGCCGCCGCCTCCGCCACATGGGCGTGTACGGCCGGGATGAAGGCCGCCATCGCCGCGGCAAAGTCCCGTTCTCCGGTTCGTCGTTCGCGCCCCACCGTGCGGCGATCATCGATGACGTTGACGAGCAGCAGGATCGGCGAGAGGAGCGCAAAGGCGGCGAACTTCGGGTCGAACAGCAGCGCCATCGCCGCGGCTCCGATGAGCGGGCCGACGAGCGCGCCCGGCCGCACTCTCATCCGAGCGCGACCAGCGGCACGAACAGCCGGGACGTCGACGGGAACGACACGTCGCCTCGAGATCGGCAACCGTCGTTGAGCAAACGTTCCGGTCACCGGATCAAAGCCGTCGGCCGTCGGCGCCCTGTGGCCAGCCGGTGGCTTCACTTGTCGCGCGAGCAGAGACGATGCGCCGATCAGCACGTTGAGTCCGGAGCCGACGCTCTCGACGAACGTGCCGTTGGTCGACTGCAGATCCTCAATTTGTAAGTCGCCACCGGAACCGACGGCGACCCGACAGTGACGCAAGGAGAGCGTCGAATCGTCGATCAACCACCGATCGTCGGAGCGACTCAACGCAGGCGTTCGGCCGATGACCACCGACGCGCCCGGCCCGAGACGTCGCGTCCGCAGAGCGTCGGGCCCGGCGACCGACGTCAGCGCCCACAACGCCAACGAGGTGGTTTCGTCACCGTCGATCGACGCCCCTTCCACCAGCTCATCGAGGGCCACGTCATCATCCGCGCCGCCCTCCACGCCGGCCAGTTGGCGGAGAGTTCCGACCGTGGTGGTCGCCGGTCCTTCCGCCACTATCGCGACACCGTTGGCGATCAACCGTCGACGAACCCGGCGAGGTCGCAGGGCACCTTCGGTGGCAGAGATTCGTTCGATGCCCCGACCCTACGAACCTGGCCTGGACGGTGTACTGCCGCGGCGGATCGGCGCGGGGATCGGGCCGTTCCGCCCGGCTCTGCTCACTTTCGGTGCCGCTGGCGCGGCGCCGCTCACCAGTGTGGCGACTCAGCGCTTACGCGGGCCGCGCCAGGCCGATGGGTTGTCCGGGACCGCGAGACGTCGGTCGCGATTCCCGTCGGCCGCCTCTCCCCGAACCCGAGGCGCGGCGCCCGGAGCTTCAATCGGTCGAGCCCGCTTCTCCGACGACGCCTGGGCCAGAGCCAAAATCTCCGGCGTGGTCAGGCGACGGTACTCCCCCGGAGCCAATGTCTGATCGGCAATCGGGCCGATGCGCGTCCGCACGAGCCGTTGCACGGGATGTCCCACCGCGGCCAACATCCTTCGGACCTGACGGTTTTTGCCCTCGTGAATCGACACTCGCACCAGGCCATCGGCGATCACGTTGATCTCCGCCGGCGCGGTCAACCCGTCGTCGAGTTCAACCCCTTCGCGCAGCGTCCGAACCGCGCCCCGACTGGGAGTGCCTTCGACCGACACGAGGTACTCCTTGATCACCCCGAAGCTCGGATGGGTGAGCCGATGGGTCAGGTCGCCATCGTTCGTGAGGAGAAGTAGACCCTCGCTGTCGGCGTCGAGCCGACCGACCGGAAACACCCGTGGTTCGGCGGGAACAAGGTCGACCACGATCGCGCGGCCCTGCGGATCATCGGCCGTCGTGACCACCCCGCGAGGCTTGTTCAGCAGGTACCAGACCGTGTCAGGGCGCACCGTGACCGGCACGCCGTCGATGGCGATGGCCACCTCGGTCTCGTGCACCCGACGACCGAGCACCGCCACGTCACCGTCGACGCTCACCCGCCCCTCGGCGATTAGCGACTCGCACTCGCGACGACTGGCCACGCCGATGCGAGCCAGGACCTTCTGCAGACGTTCGCCGTCGCTCGCCGCGTCGGCCGCCGTGGGCAGGAAGTCGAACATCGCATCGATCTGGCGTTTCCGGGCCGCCTCATCCATCGGGACGGTCATTCGTCGCCCGGTTCCATGGCCGCAGCCGACAACGCCGCATTGACATCGGTCCGAACCGTTCGTCCGCTGGCTCCGTCGACTCGCAAGGACGCCTCCAGGATCTCCATGACATCGGCCCCCGGCACCAGGTCGCCGAGTGGCGGAAGCTCACCCAGACCATCGAGGCCGAGCGTGGCCAGGAACGCTGAAGTTGTGCCGAACAGTACGGCTTGACCCGGGCCGGTATCGATCCCGACTTCGGCCACATAGCCGCGCTGCACCAGCGTCTTCATCGTGCCGTCGACGTTCACACCTCTGATCTGCGCAATCTGCGCGCGACTGATCGGCTGCTTGTACGCCACGATGGCGAGCGTCTCGAGCGCCGCTCCGGTCAGGCGCGGCGTCTGGTCGCCAACGACGAAGCGTTCCACGTATCCGGCAAGGTCGGGATGACTCTGGAAGCGGTAGCCGCCAGCCACCCGGACGAGCATGAAGCCCCGACGCTCGCGCTCGTAGCGGACGGCGAGTTCGGCGCAGTGTGCCTCGACCAGTGCCGGCGCCATCTCCAAGAGCTCACCAAGCAGCGATGGGGTGACCGGTTCATCGGCCACCATCAACACGGCCTCGATGGCGCGTGACGTCTCGTCGAAGGTCTCGGAAAATTCGTGGCCGCTTGGTGCCGCCTGCTTTGTATCGGGGTGATTGCCGTGATCGCCGGGGTCGCCGGGGTCGTGCGCTTCGTCGGGGTTCATTGCGTCTTCAACCTTCATAGTCATCAACGGTCAGCGTCGGGCCCGCCGCCAGCCGCTCGGCGCGGGCGTCGGCAATCGACGCTTCGATTTCGGCCTCGATCTCGGCCGCTTCATCGTCGTCTTCGTCCTGTTCGCCGCCCGCGGCGAGAACCGCCAACGGCATCAACGCCGAAACATCGTCAACGAGATCAGCGTCGAAGGGGTCCATGGCCTCGGGACCCTCCGGGCACCAGGCGACGTGCAGATCACCGAAGCTCCTGGCCTGATCGAGCTCAACCCAGCCCTGCTTGTAGAGCTCCAAGATGGCGAGGAACCGGACGATACGTTCACCCGGATCGGTGATGCCGACGGTGAGTGCGCGAAACGTGGCGCGACCGAGACGGGGAAGTAGCTGGGCCATGTCGGCCACGGCCTCCGCCACCGTGATGCGCACTGGCGTGACGTGGTCGAGGCGGACCATCGGCATTTCTTTCGGGAACGCCAGGCGCGAAACGACCCGACGAAACGCGTCGCGAAGTTGTTCGGCCGACGAGCCGGCGAGCGGGTCGGCGGTAACGGAGAGAAAGCGTTCCTCGACCACGTTGGTGCGCGGGTACGACGACGCCGCGCCGAGTTCCAGACCCTTGAGATACGCCGCCGCCCCGCGGAACGTCTGGTATTCGAGCAGTTTGGCCAGCAGCAGGTCGCGCTCTTCCAGCAGCGCCAGTTCTTCGTCGAGATCAACCGTGCCTCGCTCAGGCAGCAGCCGCCGAAGTTTGAGCTCAACAAGCGTGGCGGCGATCAGCAGGAACTCGGTCGCCACCTCGAGGTCAAGGCTGTGCATGCTGGCGATCTCGTGGAGAAAGGCGTCGACGATGCGCGACAGCGACACCTCGTAGAGGTCCACCTGTTCTTTCGTAATCAGCGCCAGAAGCAGGTCGAACGGGCCCTCGAACACGGGGGTGGAGACAGCGATCGACACGCCAAGAGCCTACCGGAGTGCCCACGAGGGCCCACCGATCGAAAACAGCCAACCGGCGCAAAGCCCCCCTTCTAGGCTGAAGGCTGATGACTCGTGTTCTCTCCTGTATCCAGCCCACCGGCGAGAAGCACCTCGGAAACTTCGTCGGAGCGGTCATGCGATGGGTCGCCGATCAGACGCCGGAGAGCTTTCACGGCGTCGTTGACCTGCACGCGCTCACTGTGCGGCGAGACCCCGCGGAACTCCGCAACAAGACCCGCGAAACCGCGATGCTGCTCCTTGCCGCCGGTCTGGATCCGGATCGGACCTGCGTGTTCGTGCAGAGCCATGTTCCCGAACACGCCCAGCTGAGCTGGATCATGGAGTGCACGGTGGGCTTCGGCGAGCTGTCCCGAATGACCCAGTTCAAGGACAAGGCGGCCAAGCAGAACGACGACAACGTGCTCGCCGGACTGTTCACCTATCCAGCGCTCATGGCCGCCGACATCCTCCTCTACGACGCCGAACAGGTACCGGTCGGCGACGACCAACGTCAGCACATCGAACTCACCCGCGACGCCGCCCAGCGGTTCAACCGGCTCTACGGCGACACGTTCGTGGTGCCGGTCGGAACGATGCCAAAAGTCGGCGCCCGGATCATGGATCTGCAGGAGCCGACGAACAAAATGTCGTCGTCGTTCACCTCTCCGGCTGGCACCATCGGTGTGCTCGACTCGCCGAAGGACATCGAAAAGAAGATCAAACGGGCCGTCACCGACACCGATAGCGAGGTCCGTTTCGATCCGCAGGCCAAGCCGGGTGTGTCCAACCTGCTGTCGATTCTCGCCGCCGCCACGGGCGAAACCGATCCATCGTTGTTGGCCTCGAAGTACGCGCAGTATGGGCCGCTCAAGAGCGACACCGCAG
>JAYSTV010000677.1:0-4720 GCA_043719425.1 Acidimicrobiia bacterium
GGGAAAGAAGCGGTCGAAGCGCATCGACTCTCCAGTCTCGAGTGTGCGAGTTCCGGGGTTGCCCACGATGCCGGTGAAGTCCCACACCGTCCGCCAGAACGCAGCGCGGTCGTCAACCGACCATCGATGCAACTCGTCGTACGACGAACCGGACCAACCGGTCGCGGCGGCAAAGCGGGCGAGGTTCGAGGACGCCACCCGCTCCGGCGACGGCTTCCACAACGGCGACTGCGCTTCCGACATCTCACGATCCTGGCAAGGTTTCACGCACCTCGCTGGCACCGACGAGACTGATCCCATGACCGACCTGCATCCCGACGAGCGCAACGTTCTCGGCGGCCCCCTGGAGTCATGCTCGACCGACCCGATGACCGGCTGGATGCGCGACGGTTGTTGTGCCACGGGTCCCGACGATCAGGGCAGCCACACGATCTGTGCGGTCGTCACCGGAGAGTTTCTCGACCACCAGCGCTCGATCGGCAACGATCTCTCGACCCCGATGCCGCAGTATCGCTTCCCCGGTCTGGTCGCCGGCGACCGGTGGTGTGTGACCGCCCGCAACTGGTTGCGCGCCTTCAACGACGGAGCGGCCGCTCCGGTGGTCTTGGCTTCGACCAACGAGAAGGTCCTCGCGATCGTGCCGCTCGCCGCGCTCCGGGCCAACGCCGTCGACGTGCCGGCCGACCCCAGCAGCCTGGAACTCTAAGCGCGCTTAGTTTCTGCGCAGAGCGTTAGAGGCTGCTGCCTTCGAGGATGTGCACGCCGCAGGCCGAGGCGAGTCCGATCACATGGGCCAGCCCGATGCGAGCGCCTTCGATCTGACGGTCACCCGCCTCGTTGCGCAGGTGATGACAGATCTCCCACACGTTGGCGATGCCCGTGGCGGCGATCGGATGCCCTTTGGACTGCAAGCCTCCCGACACGTTGACCGGCATACGGCCCGTACGAAATGGCGCACCCGACTCGAAGAAGTCGACGGCGTTGCCCTCGCCACACAAACCAAGGTTGTCGTAGTGCACGAGCTCGGCGGTGGCGAAGCAATCGTGCAGCTCAACCAGGTTGAGATCCTCGGGACCGACCCCGGCCTGCTCGTAGGCCTGCTTGGCGGCGAGCTTGGTGAGGGTGTTCACATCGGGCAACACCTGACACGCCTCCTGCCACGGATCGCTCGTGAGGATTGAAGCTCGCACCTTGACGGCGCGTCGCTGCTGCTCCGACGACAGTGTCTTGAGCTTCTCACCACTCACCAGCACGGCGGCAGCGGCACCGTCGCAGTTGGCCGAACACATGGAGCGAGTGTTGGGATACGCGATCATCACGTCGCCCATGATCTGCTCCAGGCTCATGGCCTTCGTATACGCGGCGAGCGGGTTGAGCGTCGAGTGGCCGTGGTTCTTCTCGCTGATACGAGCGAACAGCTCGAACGACGCGCCCCCGTATTTATGGCCGTACTCCATGCCGACCTGGGCGAACGTGCCAGGCATCGCGTCGGTCCCGATGCGGCCGTCGACCGGAGCAATCGCACCGTAACGACCCTCGGGCGTCCACTCGTTCTTGTCCTTCTTCGCCGTTCCGCCACCACCGAGCAGACCAGCACCGGCGAGCTTCTCCACACCGACGGCCAGACCCATGTCGGACTCTCCCGCCTTGATGCTCATGACGACGGTGCGGAGTGCAGTCGCTCCGGTGGCACACGCGTTGGCCACGTTGTACACCGGGATGCCGGTCTGGCCGATCTGCTTCTGGATGGCCTGGCCGATGGCGCCGCGGCCCATGAGATTGCCGGCGGCGAGGATGTTCATGTCGGCCATCGTCACTCCCCCATCGGCGAGCGCGGCCATCGCCGCTTCGGCGGCGAGGTCGACGGAGTCCTTGTCGGGATGCTTCCCAAACTTCGTCATTTTGATACCGAGGATGTAGACGTCGTCAGCGGCCATGAGAGGTTCCTTCGTCGTTGTGCGGAATGCTACGTGTACAGATCATATGTTCCTAGGCCGGTTCGAAACCGAAGCCGACGCCTTCAACACCGTTGTCGTCCAGGCCGAGCGATGTGGTCGTGAGCTTGACCGCCATGCCGAGCTTTACGTGGTCCGGATCGGCAGCCACGTTCACGATGTTGGCGCGAACGCTCGTGCCGCCACAGTCCACTATCCCAGCGACAAACGGCACCGGCACTCCGGGCGCCGCGAACGTGACGATGGTGAACGAAGTGAGGATGCCGTCGTTGGCGATATCGACGGGCGAGAACGAGGTGCCAAAGCAGCCCGCGCAGGCGTTGCGTCGATCGAAGTACCGCGCCCCGCAGGCCGTGCACTCGTTGGCCACCAGATGCGGCACCGGTTCGAGATGGAGGTAGTTGACCAGAGGAAGGCGCGCCGCAGTGTCGGTAGACATCCCCGAAGGCTACGACCGGGGCGCAACCCGGAGCCAGTCACGCCGGCCACGTGCATCCCAGATCGGCCGGAGAGGCATCCCACATCACCCGAAAACGGGCTCCACCGACCAGGTTTTGCCCGATGTGGGATGCCGTTTGCCCCGATCTGGGATGCCAGAGCGGTCAAAGAGTAGTTCCTCGGCACATCGGCGAAATGGTGTTGGCCACGTCTCGCATGATGATAAGCGCGCTCTCTGTTCAGGAGAGCGCTCGACCCGTGGCACCGCTCGGCGGATTCTTCGGCACTGATCAATTCCCCAAGCTGCGCACGTTCACGCGGTGGGTTCGTGAAGGGTCGGTTCGATGGGTCGCGTGCCCACCCTTCTTCCTCAACGTCCGACCAGTGTGCTGCCGCCGTCGATCGTGGCCAGCCCGTGGGGCCCCTACGCGCGGGCCCGCTGCCGACGAATCGGAGCGGCGGTCTACGGCGGTCTGAACGCCACGGCGTACTGGCGCACCCACGACCTGGGCTCCCTGCACTCACCGCTGGCGCTCTGCGACTGCCAGTCGCCGACCTAGCAGCGCAATCGTTCATCCCAGATCGGGGCAAATGGCATCCCAGATCGGCCGATAGGCGCGCAAAATTCGGCGGTTTTGGCCTGTGTGGGATGCGGAACCCTTGGATGTGGGATGCGGGGACCGCAAGTTCGCCTGTGTTGCGTCAGTTCGAGCGGCAACCAGCCGATCAGCTGAGAGAAACTTGTCCCTGTCCCTTCCGCCCGAGCGGACCCTCTGAGACGATGCACGTGTGACTAGAGCCAAAGCGACCGTCAACGTGACCAACGAGCCGCACGACATCAGTGCCGGGTTGGTCGCCCCCCTCGAACCGCATGTAATCGTGCTGTTCGGGGCGACCGGTGACCTGGCGCGTCGAAAGCTGCTTCCCGGACTCCTCCATCTCTCCATTGCGGGGATCGTGCGTGACTGTCGCATCGTCGCCGTGTCGCTCGACGACTTCGACAGCGAATCGTTTCGCACGTTCGCTCGCAAGGCGTGCGACGAGTTCTCCGACCGGGCCTTCAGCGAAGATCAGTGGTCGGCGTTCGAGGCACGCATCTCCTACGCCGCGCAAGCGGGAGGTCCGAAAGCTTTAGCCGAAATCGTTGGTGCGGCAGAGCGCAAGCTGGGACGCGAGCCACGTCGGCTGCACTACCTCGCCGTGCCGCCCGCCGCCGCGCTGAGCGTGGTGAAGATGGTCGAGGAAGCGGGACTCGTGGCGAGGTCGCGCATCATCATGGAGAAGCCGTTCGGCACCGACCTCAAGTCGGCCAAGGCGTTGAACGCCACGCTGCACCAGACGTTTGATGAAAGTCAGATTTACCGCATCGACCACTTCCTCGGCAAGGAAGCGGCGCTCAACATCCTCGCCTTCCGATTCGCCAACGGTCTCTTCGAGCCGATCTGGAATCGCAACCACATCGATCATGTGCAGATCGACGTGCCCGAAACACTCGGCCTCGATTCGCGTCTCTCGTTCTACGAAGCCACGGGCGCGTATCGCGACATGGTCGTGACCCATCTCTTCCAGGTTCTCGCGTTCATGGCGATGGAGCCGCCGACGGAACTCGGTCCGGCCGCCATCAGCGAAGAGAAGAACAAAGTCTTTCGAGCCATGCAACCAATCACATCGGCCGACGTGGTTCGCGGTCAGTACCTCGGCTATCGCGATGAGCCGGGCGTGGGAGCGCATTCGGAAACCGAAACGTTCATCGCACTGCGTTGCGAGATCGACAACTGGCGTTGGGCGGGCGTGCCGTTCTACCTCCGCACCGGCAAGCGCATGGCTGAGGGTGCGCGCATCATTTCGATTGCCTTTCGTGAACCACCCAAGAGCATGTTCCCGGCCGGCTCCGGAGTCGGCGGCCATGGACCTGACCACCTCACGTTTGATCTGGCTGATGCATCGAAGTTGTCGCTGTCTTTCTACGGCAAGCGTCCGGGACCGGGCATGAAGCTCGACAAGCTGAGTCTGCAGTTCGCCGTGTCGGACACCGACGGCGGCGCGTTCGTGCTCGAAGCCTACGAACGGCTCATCCACGACGCCATGAGCGGCGACCACACGCTGTTCACCAGCGCCGCCGGCATCGAACGACTGTGGGAGCTCTCATCCGCCTTGCTGGAGAACCCGGCGCCGGTCCGCCCCTATGCCCCCGGTTCGTGGGGCCCCAACGCCATCCATCAGCTCATTGCCCCACGCGCCTGGCGTCTCCCGTTCGAACGCGCCTGGCGAGCGATGACCTGACACCATCTTAGCTAAGCCTGGTTGATGGCAACGACTACCGTCAA
>JAYSTV010000678.1:0-4716 GCA_043719425.1 Acidimicrobiia bacterium
TGGGTCAACGCCGGGAAGGTGAGGCGAATGAGCGCACCATCGTTTGATGGGGCCACGCCCAGGTCGGAGTTGGTGATCGCTTTTTCGATCGCTTTGATCGTCGTCTTGTCGAACGGCGAGATGACCAAAACGCGCGCTTCGGGAACGGCAAACCCGGCCAGCTGCTGAAGTGGCGTATCGGTTCCGTAGTAGTCAACACGAAGTTTTTCGACGAGCGCGGGCGTGGCTCGGCCGGTGCGAACTGCGGCGAATTCCTCGGTGACCCGCTGCGACGCCTTGTCCATCTTGTCGCCGGCTTCGAGGAGCGCGTCGTCGATCATGAGACCAGCGTACCGACCCGAGGTGTCCCGAGGAGGACTTTGCGAATGTTGCCCGGCTCCATGAGGTTGAACACCACGATCGGCAACGCGTTGTCCATGCAGAACGAGATGGCCGTGGAGTCCATGACGCGCAGCCCGCGCTGGAGCACTTCGGCGTAGGAGACCTCGTCGTACTTGGTTGCCGTCGGATCGAGTTTGGGGTCCGCGGTGTACACCCCATCGACCTCGCCGTGCGTTGCCTTCAAGACGGCGCCGGCATTCATTTCAGCGGCCCGCATAGCCGCCGGGGTATCGGTCGTGAGAAACGGCTGACCGATACCGGCGGCGAAGATGACCGAACGCCCCTTCTCCAGATGCCGGAGCGCCCGTCGACGGATATACGGCTCGGCGATCTCAGACATATGAATCGCCGACAGCACGCGCGACGGATCTCCCGCCTTCTCGAGCGCGTCTTGCAGCGCCAGCGCGTTCATGACCGTGGCCAACATGCCCATGTAGTCGGCCGTGGCCCGGTCGATGCCCGAGTTCGCACCCGTCGCACCACGCCAGATGTTGCCCCCACCGACGACGATGGCGATCTCCACGCCCAGCTCGCGTTTGGTGTCAGCGATTTCGCCGGCAATGCGCGCCACCACTTCGCCGTCGATTGCCTCACCGTTCTCCCGGTCGGCAAACGCCTCTCCTGAGAGCTTCAACAACACCCGGTTCCACTTCGCTCGCGGCGGTGCGGACTGCTCAGTCGTCGTCATGAAGGTTTCGCTCCTGGGTAGTGGCGTGCGTTCGTGGCCCGCGGCCGGGAACATCGGGCCGCCGAAGGGTACTTCGGTCCGCGAGCGACGCGACCAGCTCAGCCGATCTCGACCTGCGCGAAACGAGTAATCGTGGCCCCGTTCAGCACGCCTGAGATCGTTTGCTTGTTGTCCTTGGCGAACTCCTGCTCGAGCAGACAGATCTGCTTGAAGAAACCACCAATACGACCCTCGACGATCTTCGGCAGAGCCGCTTCCGGCTTGCCTTCGTTGCGGGTGATTTGCTCCAGCGTGTCGCGCTCGGCGGCGACAACATCGGCCGGAACTTCGTCGCGAGACAGGTATTTCGGGCGGGCAAAGGCGATGTGCAACGCCAAGTCGTGGGCGAGTTCCGTCGTCCCTCCGACGAGTTCCACGATGGTGGCGTTGACCCCACGACCGGCCTGAACATGGAGGTACGTATCGATGATCGCCCCGGGGGCGGCGTCGAAGCGAACCATGCGGCCGAGGTCGATGTTCTCTTTGAGCGAGATCTTGGTCTGATCGATCGCAGCCTGGTGGTCGGCCACTCCGGCCTCGCCCTTTTCGGCCACGGAGTTGGCGATACCCTGCACCAGCGCAACGAAGCTCTCCGACTTGGCGACGAAGTCCGTCTCACACTTCATCTGGGCGATCGAGGTGGCGTTGCCAGCGCGGCCGATGGCAATGGCGCCCTGCGAGTTGTCGCGGTCGGAGCGCTCGGTGGCCTTGGCCAGACCGGACTCGCGAAGTGCCTTGTGGGCGGCTTCGACGTCGCCGTTGGCGGCCTCAAGGGCCCGCTTTGCTTCCATCATGCCCACGCCGGCGAGCTGACGAAGCGATTGGATGTCTTTTGCACTGATCGTTGACATGGTGAGTCCCTGCGTTTGTCCGTATAGGGGAACCAGCGTGGCTCGGGCGCCGTCAATGACGACGCCCGAACGAGTGCTGGTGGTGAGGCCGGGTCGGTGACCCGGCTTCGGGAATCAGGCGGTGGCGTCGCCTTCGGCGGCGACAGCCTCGACGGCAACTGCCTCGACGGCAACTGCCTCGGCCGGGGCGTCTTCGCCTTCGGCCGGAGCATCAGCAGCCTTGGCCTTGGCGGCGAGCAGCTTGGCTTCGCGAGCCTGCTGGGCAATGGCCGCCTGACGACGGGCTTCGGTCTGCGCCTCAGAACGACGAGCTTCAGCCTCGGCGTCGAAGACTTCAAGCACCGGCACGGTGGAGCGGCCACCGTTGCGACGGGCGTTGATGAAACGGCCTTCTTCAACGGCGTCGGCAATAATCCGACACATCAGGTTGGAGGCGCGGATGGCGTCATCGTTGCCCGGGATCACGAAGTCGATCACGTCGGGATCGCAGTTGGTGTCGACCACCGCAACGACCGGCATCTTGAGCTTGTTGGCCTCGGTGACGGCGATGTGTTCCTTCTTCGTATCGAGCACGAAGATGGCATCGGGCAGCTTGCCCATTCCTCGGATGCCACCCAGGTTGCGCTGGAGCTTTTCGAGTTCGCGGCTCTTGATGAGCGCTTCCTTCTTGGGCATGTTGGCGAAGTCGCCCGCGGCCTGCTGGCGCTCGTAGTCCTGCATCTTTTTGACGCGCGTGCTGATCGTGGAGAAGTTCGTGAGCATGCCGCCGAGCCAACGCTCGTTGATATACGGCATGCCGCATCGAGCGGCGAAACTGGCGATCGGGTCCTGCGCCTGCTTTTTGGTTCCAACGAACAGAATCGAACCGCCGCCGGCCACGAGATCGCGCACGTAGGTGTAGGCCGACTCGACGCGGGTGAGCGTCTGATTGAGATCGATGATGTAGATGTCGTTGCGGGCCGAATGGATGAATCGCTTCATCTTCGGGTTCCAACGACGGGTCTGATGGCCGAAATGCACGCCTGCTTCCAGAAGCTGGCGCATCGTGACGACCGGGGTCGCGTTGCTCATGAGTGGGTTCTCCTCCTCCGGTTGCCGACAGGGTTCGATGTCGCCGGCGGCACACCCGAAGGCGACCGGAGGACCAGCAACACGGCGCTCAACACCCGTCAAGCGCAGCGATCAAGACTAGTGCCGTTCGGGGACCGGGTCGGCCGGTTTCAGCGGAGCCTCTGGCGGGTTGATCCGCCGACGGGAACGAGGCGGACATGAGGTGGCCCGCGCGAGAACAGCGGTGTGGGATCCACGTACTCCTCCCCGATTCGAGCCCCGATATGGACGCGTTGAGCAGCGATACCGATCGGCTGCCCCCGACGCACCGTCTGACCGGTCCGAACCCGGACGCCGGCGAGGAACCCGACGGTGATTCGGATGCCGTCGGAGCTGGCCACGACGACAAACCGGGAGTTTCCGACGGCCCCGGCGAAACTCACCGAACCGTCGGCCGGGGAAACCACGAGGGCGCCGGGAGTGGTTCCGACGTCGACACCCCGGTTGCCCGGCCCGTACGGCGACGACGGCGGACGCCACGGGTCAACGATGGGTCCGCGGACCGGAGTGGACCGAACCACCGTGACGGACGGGTAGGTTGGGCCAGGAGGCACTGTGGACGGCTGAACCGACGTGGTGGTCGGAGTTGTGGGCACAGACCCGGCGGGAGTCGCCGAGAGCAGGGCGGTGGGGACGGTCATCAGGGCGGCGACCACCCCGAGGCGAGGAATCAGGCGGTGGAGACGCCCATTTTTGAGCGCAGCTGGAGCACGGCCCGAGTGTGGATCTGACAGACCCGACTCTCCGTCACGCCAAGGACCTGGCCGATCTCGGCCAGGGTCATGTTCTCGTAGTAGTACAGCGTGAGCACAACCTTTTCGCGCTCGGGCATCCGATTGATAGCCGACGCCAGCGACTGGCGAAGCTCTTCGACCTCGTAGAGACCGCTCGGACCCTCGCCCTTGTCGGCGATGGTCTCGGCCAAGGTCGTGGTCTCGCCGCGCTCGCCGCCCCGGTTGTACACGTCGTCGAGGGCGACCAGTCCAACGAACGACACCTGAGTGAAGATTTGCTGAAGTTCGTGCTCCGACATCTCGAGCGCTTTGGCCATCTCGGCGTCGGACGGCGCTCGGCCAAGGTCGGCTTCGAGGGTACCGAAGGCGTTTTCGATGGCTCGGGCCTTGGACCTGATTGAACGGGGAACCCAGTCGATCGAGCGAAGCTCGTCGATGATGGCGCCACGAATCCGCCGAATTGCGTAGGTCTCGAATTTTATCCCGCGATCGATTTCGAACTTCTCGATGGCATCGATCAGCCCGAAGAAGCCGTACGACACCAAATCGGCCTGTTCGACGTTCGACGGAAGGCCGACGGCCACCCGGTTGGCAACGTATTTGACCAGTGCGGCGTAGTGCACGATCAGCCCATCGCGCCGTTCTTGCGTACCGACCGCTTTGAACTCGCGCCAAAGAGCCTCGACGGAGCGTTGCTCCTCGCTCTTTTCGTCCTCGACGCTCACGTGCTTCCCCCGAACTTTTTGACCGCAGGAGGCTAGCGGTCAAGTCCTTTCCCCAACGGGATCGGGCACGGGAAGTTTCGCAGATCCTGACGGCTGCGCTTTTCCGGTGACGCTTCGCAGCTCGCCAGCACTGATTCAGCAGTCTCCTGATTCTCGCGGACCGGGCTCTCCTGGGTCCGCAGGGGCAA
>JAYSTV010000679.1:0-4710 GCA_043719425.1 Acidimicrobiia bacterium
GTGTTGGCCGTGAAGGTCAATCAGCGTGGCGCTGCGCTCACTGAGCGCCGACACGGTAGCGGGACGGCCATCGATGTAGGCGCGTGCCCGACCGGCGCGGGCCACGACTCGGCTCAGGACCACTTCGTTTTCACCGTCAACGAACCGTCCATCGACGCGCGCCTCGTCGGCCCCAGCCCGGACCAGCGCAGCGTCGGCCCTTCCGCCAAGCAGCAAATCAATAGCCTCAACCACCAGGGTCTTTCCCGCTCCCGTCTCCCCAGTCAGTGCGGTGAGCCCCGGTCCGAGCACCACGGAGGCGCGGTGGATAACCCCGAGGTCGCTCACCACCAACTCAGCGAGCATGGAACTCTCCCAGCTCCGCTGAGGCAACCGACCTTCGGTCGGTCCCGAAGCGCTCGCGGGCGGGCGTGCCGGGGCCAGGCAAACCGAACTTGGCCTTGAGGATGCCGTGGAAGTCCCGCGCGCCAAACGTGACGAGTCTCGCCGAGTTGGGATTCGCTCGGACCGTGACCGACGCGCCATCGGGAAGTTCGCCTTCGTCGCGGCCATCAATGAACAGTGTCGAGGTTCGTCCGTCGAGGACTTCGAGTCGCACGGTCTCGTGCTCGTCGAGAACCAGCGATCGATCAAAGAGCATGTGCGGCGATATCGGCACGATCACCAGCGCCCGCATGAGCGGCGAGACGATCGGTCCCCGGACCGAGAACGCATAGGCCGTGGACCCGGTTGGCGTGGCGACGATAACTCCGTCAGCCGAGTAATCGGCGAACGGCACACCGTTGAAGCTGACCCCAAGGCGCACGGTATTGCCGGCGTTGCTCTTCTCCAGCACTGCGTCGTTGAGGGCGGCGAAATGACGAGTCGGACGCTCGCGTGCATTCACTTCCACGTCGAGCATCATGCGCTCGTCGATGCGATGGTCGCCGGCGAGAACTCGCCGGATGATCGCATCGAGGTCCGACGGTTGTTCCGATGCGAGATACCCGAGGTGACCGACGTTGACCCCGACGACGGGCACGTGGGCGGCGCAGACGAGGGACACCGTCCGCAACATTGTGCCGTCACCCCCCAGACTGAACGCGTAGGAAAGGCCTTCAGCGAACCGCTCGTCGGGAATCGCCCACCGTTCGAGACCGACCAACTCGGCGTCGCTCGACGGAACTCGAACGTTCACGCCGGCGACCTCCAACAATGCGGCCGCCCGCCTGGCGAGCTCGGCTGCTTCCGGCCGGGCCAGGTGGGGCACGATCCCGATCGACGGCGCGGCGTTCACGATGACGCTCCCAGCTCCGCTGAGGCGTCGGACCCTCGGACTGACTCCGGCCCTCTGCTGTCGGGCGTGGCCGGTGGGCCATGGCTGTCCACCGCTTCGCGGACCACTGCGTCGATTATGAGCGACCGATCGTCGCCGGCCGATCGCCCCACGTCGAAACGGGCGAGGAACTCGACGTTTCCGTCGGCGCCGGTGATGGGCGAGGGCATGACCGCCATCATGCCCGCTCCGCCCAACTGAAACGCGTCGCCAACCTCCGTGATCACCCGCCGCCAGATCTCCGGATCACGCACAACCCCGCGACCGCGGGCGACGTCGGATCGGCCCGCCTCGAATTGCGGCTTGACCAGCAGCACCAGGGTCCCGGCCGGCGTGGCCGCGGCGACGAGCGACGGAACCACGGCCCGAAGGGAGATGAACGACAAATCACCCACCGTGAGGCGAAGGCGACGACCGTGGAGCACCGACGCGAGCGCATCGGTCCGCACATTGCAGCGCTCATAGACCTCCACACGGGGATCGGCCCGGAGACGTTCATGGAGCTGCCCCACCCCCACGTCAACAGCAATGACCGCCGATGCCCCGCGCTGCAGAACACAATCGGTGAATCCGCCGGTCGACGCGCCCACATCAAGCACCGTCAGCCCGGTGACGTCGACCGCAAACCTTTCGAGGGCGGCCTCCAACTTGTGCCCGCCGCGGCTGACGAACCGTGGCCCGTCGGCGACGATCACGATCGGCTCGCTCTCGTCGACCATCCGGGCGGCCTTGTCCGCGACAGCTCCGCGCACGAGCACCGCGCCACGAGCAATGGATTCGACCGCCTGGGCACGGCTCGAAGCGATCCCGCGCCGGACCATTTCCGCGTCGAGACGACGACGCATCAGCGACCCCGCCCGCACACCACGCCCAACAACACCGCGTCGAGACGACGACGCATCAGCAAACCACCCGAGATGCCACCACCGTCGACCACGGGCGGATCACCCCAGGTGCTGGTCGACAAGCGCAGCGAGGTCGGCGGCGACAACGTTGGGCGTGGGTTTGACAGGAAGATCAGCCGATGACGTGACCCCACTGAGGACCAGGGCGAACTGCGCTCCGAGCGTGATCGCCATTCCACCGTCGGTCGAGGGACGGTCGCCGACCATGATCAGCGACGATCGTTGATCATGGGTGGGGTCGGCTGACCAGCCGAGCCGAGAAAAGATCAATTGCGCCGACGGCTCATGCGGCTTTCCGGCAAAGATGGCGTCAACGCCGGCGGCGTAGGCGATGGCAGCAACGATGGCACCGCCTCCCGGAAGTTCACCATCGGCCGTCGGATAGGTCGGGTCATCGTTTGTTCCGACCAACCGAGCACCCGACCGAAGAGCCATGAACGCCTCGGTCAACCGATCAAACGTAAAATCGCGATGCCAACCGGCCACAACAACGTCGATTCCCGGCTCGTGGTTCCGCACGCAGCGAACCCCAACGGCGGTCAGCGATTCGACGATCCCGATGCCGCCACACACCAGTGCCGTTTCGCCGGGTTGCACGACTAATGCGGCCGCTTGGGCCGAGGTACAGACATCGGCGGGGTCGGCGACGAGTCCCATACGCCCCATCTTGGCCACGTACCCGGCGATATCCGCCGAACTGTTGTTGGTCAGGAACAGGACCCGTTTGCCCGCTGCTCGAAGTCGTCCAATAGCACCGATCGACCCGGCAACCGGCGTGTCTCCTCGCCACACAACACCGTCGAGATCAAGAACCCATGCCCCCGACCCACCGACGGGGGGAGCGGATTCCGTGGACGACCGTGAGCTTGACACCGCACACGTACGTTACTGCGCCATCGCCGCACCCGGGGCCCGCACGGTGGCCCGGGACCGCCCGTAGACTTGATGTGTGCCGGTTTTTTCTCCGTTCTCGTCCCTTCGCTACGTCGACCGATCGGCAGCCGACGCCCTCATCGCTCCGCCCTATGACGTGCTCTCCGATGACCAGCGGACGGTCCTGGAGCAGAGGCATCCGAACAACAGTGTGCGGATTGACTTCCCCCACGGCAAGACCGACCCAGCGGCCTACGACGGGGTAGCCGACACCATCCGTCGGTGGACGGAGAGCGGCGTTCTCGCCGTCGATGCTTCTCCGAGCTTCACGGTGTACCGGATGACGGCTTCGGTCGACGGACGACAAACCACCACCACGGGAGTCCTCGGGGCCCTCCGGCTGGAAGAGCCGGGGACGGGCGACATCCTGCCCCACGAGCAGACAACCCCGAAAGACAAAGCCGACCGCCTCAACCTGCTCCGGTCGGCCCGGGTAAACACCTCACCCATCTGGGGACTTTCACTCACCGTCGGGTTGGGAAAGGCCTGCGCCGAGGTCACCACGGCGGCGCCGGACCTCACGGCGACCGACGACGGAGTCCTCCATGAAGCCTGGGTCGTGTCCGATCCGGTCACCATCGAACACATCGCCCGGCTGGTGGCGGCGTCGCCGATCGTCATCGCCGACGGACATCATCGCTTTGAGACCGCCTTGGCCTACCAGGCGGAGCGCCCGACCGACGATGCGGGCGCGGCAGCCATTTTGGCCTTCGTGGTCGAGTTGGCCCCTGCTGAGCTCGAAATTCGCTCGATCTATCGCCTGGTCGACGTGCCCCTCGGCGTGGAGATCCTCGATGTGCTCCGGCCCTTTTTCGACCTCGAAGCCGTCGACCTGCCGGACGACGAGTTCGTCGCCGGGTCCCGATCGGCGGGATCGCTCGGCCTGGTTACTCGAACCGGACGGTGGTTCGCCCGTCCTCGCGCCGATGCCTTTCCGGGCGGCGTTGAGCTCGACACGGTGGCGTTGGCCACGGCCCTCGCCAGTTCGCCCGGCGCCAGCGCGAGGTACCACCATGACGCCGCAGTCGTGTTCCAGTCGGTGACCGAAGGATCAGCGGCGGGCGGGGTTTTTGTCCGGCCGGTCCGGATCGATCAAATCCGCTCCGTGGCCGAAACGCGAACGCGCATGCCCCCGAAGGCGACCTTCTTTTGGCCAAAGCCGCGTACCGGCGTTCTGTTCCGCCTGCTGTAGCGGTCACGGCAGGGCTCACTCCGCCGCCAACCGGGCTAACTCAGTCTCGATCCGGGCCAGGGTCGAGAAAACGGCCTTGCGCCGACGAACCGACACAATCTCACTCGCCACCACTTCGGTCCGGGCGACGGTGAGCCCGCCGGAGCGGAAAAAGCGCTGCCGAACACGGCCCCGGACCACCACGGTGTCGCCGGCGTGCGCCGTGGCCACGGCGACATCCCAGACAACCGGAACGGGCTCGCGCACAGCCGACTGCACGAGTACGACATGGGTATGGATCGTCGCTTCGAAGACCGATCCTGTCGGGAGTTCCCGAAGCACGGGCTCGGCGGCCACAGTGCCGCGGAGGACGACGATATTGGCGT
>JAYSTV010000680.1:0-1939 GCA_043719425.1 Acidimicrobiia bacterium
GCCAAGTTTGCAATATTCACGGCCAACGTTCGCCGCCATGTGAAAGAAGAAGAACGCGTTCTGTCTCCGGCGATGCGTTCCGTTTGCTCGAAGTCAGAACTCGCTTCGCCCCCATTGCCCTGATTTCACGAGAACGGTCCGGAGGCGGCGTAGCCGGTCAGGCAGTCGGGATCCCAGTTGGGCTACATCCGGGGGTCATCGTTGCGTACCCGGGGGTCTCGAACGAATCCGCCCCAAGTTGACCAGAACGCCAAGCTAAGGGCCGCACCCACGATGCCTACGATTAGGAGGATCATGCCGACTGTTTGGAGGTTGATGCCCGACGTGGAGGCGGTGACCGCCCACTTCAAGATGGCGCCGGCGGCGATAAACAAGATGCTCACGGTAAGTCCCATGGTGATTTTCCTTTGGTTTTGACCAGGAGGAGATCTCGCTGGTAAGGGTCCGCTACCCAGTCCGGCAGCGGTTCAATCACAGAGTCTTTGCGGTTTAACCGAGGGATCGCTGGGTACGGAAAGCTCATGTGCACTATCACGGTCGGCACATCGTTCGTGCTCGATGCCCCAGCTCCAACCGTCACATTCCTACGGCTCCACGACCGTGGTTCGCGTCGGATCTCGCCGACTGCGTTTGAATGCGCCGATCATCGGGTATCCAAACCATGCAGAGCCCAAAATCAACTTGAAGGAGAATCATGCTCACACTTCTTTGGATCGCCGCAGCAATCCTCGTGATCGCCGGAGTAGTAGCCGTCGTCAAGGGTCAGATAACGAACGGCTTGATCTTGATCGCCCTTGGACTCATTGTCGGTCCAGGCGGAGTCAGTATCGTCGGATAGGCAACGAGAGTTTGTGCAGGTTCGTGCTTGCTCGACCGGTATGAGCTTCGCGACCCGCTCCACGTTGGCGATGACTCACCGCCCTTCGCCGACCACGCCGGGAAGAGCGGCGAAGCCACCTCAGCCTGTCAGTGGACGAGCCATCGCCGCTTTGAGTCGAGACGCGACCGATGCCCAGTCGACTACGTCCCAGAACGCGGCAGCCCATTTGGCCCTGGCCGCTTCATACTGGAGGTAATACGCGTGTTCCCAGCCATCGATCACGAGGAGTGCGTCAAGCCCGGTCGCGTGATCGTTCTGGTGATCGTGAATCTGGGACACGACGAGGCGTTGACCGAGTCCGTCCCAGGACAATGCTGCCCACCCGCTGCCCGACAACTTCTCAATGGTGAGGGTCATGCGATCGACAAGCGCATTGGTGTCGCCGAACGATGACGCCACGACACCGGCCAATTCAGCCGAAGGTTGGCCGCCGCCGTTTGGTGACATCGAGGTCCAGAACAGTGAGTGCAAGCGATGTCCACCGAGGTTGAACGCCAGGCTTCTCGACAGCGGACCCGGGTCACTTCCGGCCGGAAGGCCGGACAGCTTTTCCGTGAGTTCATTTGCGGATTTCACGTAGGCCGCGTGGTGCGTGCCGTGATGAAGTTCCATGATCCGCGCGGAGATTGCCGGCTCGAGGGCATCAACTGCGTAGGGGAGGTCGGGGAGGACATAGGGGGTGGGGGTCAACGAATCCATGACTATCGCTTACCCTTTCGGCAGGACATGAAACGCCGCTGGCCCGATTCCCAATGCACAACTCGTCACTCCCCGCGTTGGCCGCAAGTGTGAGAGGGTCATAGGGCGCGAGTACGCACCTTAGGAGGCAGCCCATGGAAGTCACGACGACACGAAACGGTTTGGAAGCCGTCGTCACGGTGGCAGGAGATGTCGATGTCGAGACGTCACCGAAACTCGACGCGGCGTTTGCCGAGCTGTTCAGCGAAGGTGCTCAGGCGGTCGTGGTTGACGTCTCGGAAGTGTCGTTTCTCGGCAGCTCCGGCCTAAGTGTCCTTATCGGTGCCCAGCGAGCCGCCACCCGTTTTGAACTGCGGCGAG
>JAYSTV010000069.1:0-1768 GCA_043719425.1 Acidimicrobiia bacterium
GAGTTCGGGAGAAGGAGCAACCACAGGCCAGCGAGCGGAATGGCGAACTGCCACCTCTCGAGGCGTGACACGTAATCGGTGAGCAATGCCACCGGGAAAGGAAGTACGGCGAGGAACAGGTTCCACACGAGGAACGCAAACCGCAGTTGCCCAGTGGCCCGAGCACGAATGGCGAGAAGGCCAAGGCACATCGCGACCGGCAGCACCATGGCAATGGTGAGCAGTGCCCTTGACCAAACCCACGACCGCATGGGGCAACGCTAGGCCCACCGGTAACGGACGTCGGGCTGGCCCTCCTCGTTCGTGGAACCGTCGCCGAACTCCACGGCTACGAGGCCGTGTGATTCGTAGAACCGTCTCGCTCGGTTGTTCACGGCAAAGGTCCACAAATCGAAGCCTGCGGGCTGGTGCTGCTTCACTGTTGAGAGGACGGCCGCCCCGAGACCCTGACCGGTCCAGGCGGGATCGATGTAGAGGTGCGAAAGCCATCCCGGGGACTCGGCGGCGTAGCCCACCACGACACCGGCCGACTCCATCACGGTCACCTCGTGGCCGGGAAGCATCTCGTCGCGGACCCAACGCCTCACGTCGTTCGGTGGGTGGGTGAGGGCCACGGCTGAGTTCCGATAGGCCCATTGGAACGAACGGAGGAACACCTCAGCCACGGTTGGTGCGTCGGCGGGACGCGCGTTCCTCTGTGTGCATAGTGTCAGCGCGCGTAGGATTTCGGAGAGCCCGGGAATATCGAGGGCGATGGCATCGGCAAAGGGCCACCACCGGACGTCTTGGCTCTCGCCGGCTGACGGATTTGGATCAACCTCACCCGCGGTGAGGAGATAGCGAAGGTCAAGGTGGGTGTGGCCTCTTGGCCCGGGATGAACGTCGACGTGAAGGAGTAGCGGTGACCCGCTGAAGTGTTCCGTGGCGATGCCGGTCTCCTCAGCCGTCTCGCGGACCGCGGCATCGGCCGGGTGCTCGCCGCGGTCGATGTGGCCACCGGGTTGGAGCCAGATGCCGAGACGTTTATGACGGTGGAGGAGAACGCCCCGAGGTCCGACCACGATCGCCGATGCGGTGACATGAGTCGTACTCGCTTCTTCGTCGCACGGATTCCTAAGCACACGTACCTCATCGCGAAAACGAGCCCGAGAAGCGGCTTCGTTCTCATCGACGGGTTCTCGTTGAGCGGCGAGTCCGTCGAGGAGGGCGAGAACGTCGTCGGCGGTCATGTCACCGACCGTACAGTGGGGCATGGGCACGATCACCACCATCGACGAACTGCGGACCCTTTACCGGACCCCGTCATCGCTCGTGCAGGCCAAGGTCAAGCCGACGATCGATCCGGTGAGTGCGGCGTTCGTGGCGCTCAGCCCGTTCCTGCTGATTGCCACGCGCAGTCCCGACGGACGCGTTGATGTATCGCCCCGTGGTGGGCCGGCCGGGTTCTGTGCGGTACTCGATGACGGGTCGCTGGCCATCCCGGATCTCAACGGCAACAATCTGCTCGACACCCTGGAGAACATCGTTGGCACCGGCGAGGCCGGGCTGCTCGTCGTCGTGCCGGGACGAGACGAGACGTTGCGGATCAATGGCGCGGCGATCGTGACGACCGATGATGCCGTGCTCGATGTCTTCACCGCCGAGTTGAAGCGGCCGAAGTCGGCCATCGTGGTGTCGCCTCGGGAGGTGTTCATTCACTGCGCCAAGGCGTTTCGCCGTGGTCAGGTGTGGATGCCCGAGGCCTGGCCCGTTGGCGGACCCGACGCCG
>JAYSTV010000681.1:0-1939 GCA_043719425.1 Acidimicrobiia bacterium
GAGGCGCGGTACCGCGGCGAAAGTCCGTCCGGGTCGACGAAGCAGTCGAGGGAATGGACCGGCGGATACGCCATGGTGAGCGGGATGCCCTCGGCCGCAAGCGCAAGACGGGTCTGCTCTCGGCCGGCCCCGAACACGTCCCGGTCGATCCGGACGACGTAGCAATAGTTGCCCTGGGAGGTGCACCGCGGGTCGCGTCGCTGAGGATGGACGCCGGGAATGACGGCCAGCGCTTCGTTCAGATAGTTGGCATTGGCGGCGCGATTGCGTTGCTGCTCGGGGAACCGCTCGAGCTGCGCGAGCAGTACGGCCCCCTGCCATTCCGTCATCCGGTAGTTCCCGCCGAGTCGGTAGTGCGCATAGAACCACTGGCCCGGCAGTCGCCCGCAGTTGCCGAACGAACGGACGGCTGCGAGTACGTCGGGTTTACGGGAAACAACGGCACCGCCTTCGCCGGCAGTCATGAGTTTCGACGCCTGAAAGGAGAACGATCCGACATCGCCAATGGTGCCGACGGGCTGGCCGTTCCAGGTCGAGCCGTGCGCATGGGCGGCGTCTTCGACGAGCCCGAGCGAGTGACGCGAGCAGATTTCGGTGAGCCGGTCCATGTCGGCTGGATGGCCGGCCACGTGCACGGCGATCACCGCCGCAGTCCGTGGCCCGATGGCCGCCTCGACGAGGTCCGGATCGATGCAGCCGGTATGCGGATCGACGTCCACGATGATCGGCACCGCGTTGACCATGAGCACCGCTGACGCCGTGGCGATGAAGGTCCAATCGGGCACAATGACCTCGTCGCCCTCGCCGATGCCCAGGGCGAGCAGGGCGAGCTCCAGGGTGTGGGTGCCGTTCGTCACCGCGACCGCCGGATCCGTTCCGTGGAACCGGCCCCACGCCGACTCGAACTCCTTTACCTTGGTTCCCTGCGACGACCACCAATTCCCGCTGTCGAGGACCTCGAGAAGCAGTTCGCGCTCGCGCTCGTCGGCCACCGGCCAGGGTGGATACGGAGCGCGGCGAACAGGGGTCCCGCCCTTCACGGCAAGCTGCGACACAACTGACCTCCAAGCCGACCGACTATTCGGTCAACGATGTTTACCAAACATGAGTGACCGGGCTCGACTGTCCACCGTCGGGTGATCAGGTCACGCTTCGTATGCCGAACTGTTCCAGCAGCGGGAGCAGGCCACCGAAGCGGACCACCCGGAATTCCTCGGCGGCGGCCAGGCCGTGGCGGGCACCGGTGCCGGTCGCCCCACCGCGGACGAGCATCTCGATCAACTGATCGAGATCACCCGACTCGAACGCCTCGTCGAGCAGCGGCACGGTCCATCCGCCGGTGCGGGCCTGCAGGCGCAGTTGGTGGACAAAATTCCTCATCGGCGTCCGGTGACATTGAGCGGCGGCGACCTTGCGACCCAGTGTCGACGAGATGTCGACAACGTCGGTCACGTCGGTCACCCGCCGCCCGAAGTACCAGCGCTCGAACACCCCATGGACCGCAAGGCCCTCGCGGAGGTGTTCGGGATGATGCTTGTCGAACTGCGCGGTCCAGAACGCTTCGTCCACCGCAGCGGCAACCATGACATGGTCCTGGTTGTCCTCGCCATACATCGCATACGGATCGAACGTGACGAGCGCGTAGGGCCGATAGCTGCGCACCAGTCGGATCATGTGCTCGCGAAGCTCGACCTCCGAGACGTCACCCAGCACATCGGTCTGGTACCCGAGATCAATCACGTCGGCGACGCCGAGCGCCGCTGCCGCTTCACGAGACTCGCCGTGGTTCCGCTCGATCGTCGTCGCCTCGTCCACCCCGAAGGAGTCCCAGCGATCGTCGGTGACTCGCACCACCACGACCTTCCACCCGACCTCCGCCCACCTCGCGATCGTTCCGCCGAGGAACAGCGCTGCGTCGTCGGCATGCGCCGTCACCACC
>JAYSTV010000682.1:0-11217 GCA_043719425.1 Acidimicrobiia bacterium
CCGTCCGGCCCGCTTTCGAAGTAGTAACGCTCAAGATGTTGAAACGGACGCCACGGCTCGTGCGTCTCGTGACCGGGAATGTGGACCTTGCGGTACGCACCCACGATCGAACCGTCGCGTTCCACCAGTATCTGGGTGTTGTAACGATGAGACGAACCATCGGCGGTAGTAGTCAGTTCCCCGTAGCCGAGGGTGAAGCCGATCTCCAAACGACGGGCTTCGTCGAACAACGGTTGCGTGTGTTCGTTGGGCATCGACCGCTCGAACCAGCCCTCGATCTCCACGGTGTTGTCGGTCCACCAGCGGGGAAAGAAGGTCGTGAGGCATAGCTCCGGAAAGGCCACGATCGAGCAGCTGCGAGACGCCCCTTCGCGGAGCAGGACAACACAGCGTTCGATCACGTCGTGGCGCGATTCATCGCGAGCGATCGGCCCCATCTGCGCTGCCCCAACCGTAAGCCTGCGTACCATTACGGAAGCTCCCCTTCGGAGAGTGTCAGCAGCGTCTGCAACAAGATGTCGGCGCCCATCACGAGATCGGCCGGCTCGGTGAACTCGGCCGGATTGTGGCTGATGCCCTTGACCGACGGCGTGAAGATCATCGCGGTGGGACACACCCGGGCAAACATTTGTGCATCGTGCCCGGCCCCGCTCGGCATCCGCTTGACCGTGTTTCCCAAACGTTCAGCGGTCGAGGCCACCAGGTCAACGACGCGCTCGTCGAAGCGGACCGGCTCAAATCGGGCCAAGGTACGCGCGCCGATTATCACGCCTTCGTCCACTTCGAGTTGGCGACAGAACGCGCCCAGCCGCCGTTCGCTTTCCTGCAGCACGGCTTCGTCGGTGTTCCGAAGATCGACGGTCATCGTGGCGCGAGCAGCAACAACATTGACGAGGTTCGGATGCAGCGTCAGGAGACCAACGGTGCCGACCTGGGGATGGCCGAGTTCGAGGGCCAGCTCACGGACGAACGTGGCCACCCGGGCGGCGGCGTAGCCGGCATCGTGGCGCAACGACATCGGCGTGGTCCCCGCGTGGTTCGACTGTCCGTCGATGGTGAGCTCCTGCCACGAGATCCCCTGCACCCCCGTGACCGCGCCAAAACGAACTCCTTCGGCTTCAAGAACCGGTCCCTGCTCCACATGGAGCTCGACGAACGCATGCGGCGAATGCCCAGGGCACGGGGTTGGACCGAGGTAGCCGATACGGGCGAGCTCGTCGCCGACGCGCGCGCCGTCGATCCCGATCACGTCGTAGGCCTCTTCCGCCGTCATCGCGCCCACGTAGACGAGGCTGCCCATCATGTCGGGGTTGAAGCGAGCTCCTTCTTCGTTGGTGAAGTAGCCAACCTCGATCGGGCGACGGGTGATGATTCCGGCTGTGGCCAACGTTTCGATGATTTCGAGTCCGGCGAGTACGCCGAGATTGCCGTCGTAGAGTCCGCCCGTCTTGACCGTGTCGATGTGACTACCGGTCATGATCGCCGCGGCGTCGAGATCGCTTCCGGCTCGGCGGCCGATCACGTTGCCGATGGCATCAACGCGAACTTCGAGGCCGAGTTCGTGCATCCACGCGGTGACCAGGTCGCGGCCGGCACGGTCCTCATCGGTGAGCGCCAAGCGGGCCGAGCCGGCCTCGCCGTGGGGTCCGGTGATCGGGCCGATCTCACCCAGGTCGCGGATCCGGCGAAGCAAACGGTCGCCATCGATCCGGAGACCTGCCACCGAGGCGAGACGATCGAGCGAAGTGTCCACGACGTATTCTCGTCGCACGGTTTACAAAGTGTCAACGTTTGCTGGCCCAGCGCCCGTGAACACTGTGTTTCGGGTCCCTTCCAATGGGCCGAAGACCCCCGGCGGGGCCTCAGGTGCTCCGGTAGCCTGCTGCAGTGATGACCGCCGAGGGTGCCGACGACTTCCTCGCCGCCCTGGCCCCTGTCGCCGAGGCACTCGGCGCCAAGATCGTGACCGTCGAAGCCGCCACGCCCGGTGATGTGCCCCTCGTGTGGGCCGGCCAGACCGTGGGCGCACTCGCCCTCCCCCAGCTCCACGACGCGCTTGACCGTCTCATCGAGGGGGTCGAACGGGAACTGGGCGGCGAGCTGGAGACACTCAGCCGCGAGGACAAGCAGAAGGCCGTGAAGCTCCTCGACGAACGAGGCGCCTTTGTCCTTCGGCGCTCGGTGGAAGACGTGGCCGACGCCTTCAACGTCAGCCGGATCACGATCTACAACTATCTGAGCGCCATCAAGGGCGACCGCAGGTAGTTCGCGGGAGCGGGCACGAGTCGGGCAGCACAACAAGCAGGGCGACCGGCGGTAACCAAAAACAAATCGGCTTAGCTGCAGACGTAGAGGCAGTTGGTCGGGTCGCCGGGGAGGTCGTGAATGGTGACCGACGAAAAGCCGGCGTCATTGAGCATCCGGGTAGCGAGCTGGGTGCCCCACACCGTGCCGAGGCCGGCACCGCCCCCATGGAGACCGACCTGCATGCAGTGGAGCACGCTCGTGCCGTAGAGGACGAGCATCGCCGGATCAGCCATGTTGTCAACGAGGTTCGACGACGCTTTGATGTCGAGCATGAACAGTGTGCCGCCGGGTTTGAGACCGGCTCGCATGCGGGCGAGCACGCCGACGGGATCGTGTTGATCGTGGATGGCGTCGAAGGCAAACAGCGCGTCGAACTGGGGATAAATCGGGAGCTGGCGCACGTCGACGGCTTCGAAGTTGGAGTTGGTGAGGCCGAGCGTGGCTGCTTCGGCGCGGCCGAGGGCCACTGCATCTTCAGCGATGTCGAAGCCGGTGAAACTGGAGTCGGGAAACGTCGCCGCGAGGATGTTCACGCAGTGGCCGGTGCCGCAACCGACGTCGGCCACGCGAATGCCACCGCGCAGAGCATCGGCCAGACCGGGTGCTTTCGGTAAGTAGGCGCGCACGAGCAGCGCGTCGTACTTCGCTCGGCCGAGCGCGTCCATGGCATGGGTGAAGTGCGGGCGGTACCTGTCGTAGGACACGCCGTCACCAGAACGGAACGCCTCGATCACGTCGTCGATGCGGGGCGCCAGACCGGTGAACATGCCAGCGGTCGGCGCCAGGTTTGTATAGCCGGAGCCGGTCAGCCATATGGCATGTTCAGGCGGAAGCGTGAACACCCCCGTGGCGTCGTCGTACTCGACCACGGCAGCAACGGCCATCGCCCCCAGCCACTCGCGCAGGTGCCGAGCGGACTGGCCGGTGCGATCGGCCAATCCTTCCACGGTCACCGGCCCACTGCTAAGCGCGCTGAATAATCCGGCGCGGTGTCCGAGATCGACCATCATCACCAACATCGACCCATGAAACGCTGTTTTCATCGCCTCGAGGAACGCCCCCGAACGCACCTGATCGAGCTCAGGCATGAGAGAGTCCCATCGCCTCGAGGAACGCCCCCGAACGCACCTGATCGAGCTCAGGCATCGGGCCCGCTGGCGCGCTGCTCGCGCAGTGCCTTCGAGGCAGCCACATCGAAGTAGTCGGCGTCGAGGGTGAACTGTCCGTCGCGAACCGTATGCAGGGTCCAGCCCGGCACCGTGCCGTTGGGGAAGCGGCACCACCACTGCGACCAGGCCACGTTCTCATCACCGGCGGCGTCGACGAGCTCAAAGGTCACGCCTCGCGCCGGCATCTCGGTCTTCATCAACGCCATGTAGTCGGTGATCGCTTTGCCGCCTTCCATCCGTCCGTAGATGATGTCGGTGAAGACCGCGTCGTCGGCGAAGAGTGGAGCGAGGAGCCCGTAGTCACCGGAATCCTGCAGCTGCCAAAACTGCCGCAGAAGCGCTTCGGCCGGACGGTCGGAGACCGTATCGATCGATGGGGCAAAGGGCGCGGCCAGACCGTGACCGGCGGCGGCGTTCGGTACGGGTCCGTCGGGCCGTAAGCGCGCGTACGTTACCGGGTCGAGGTAGTCGGCCACGAAACACACCTTGCCGTCGCGCAGCCGGTACAGGCTTTGCCCCGGCATCACGATCTCCTCGCCTCCGGGGATCCGGGCGATCATGTCCCACGTGGCCCAGCCGCACGACACGTCGGCCTCGACCGTCCAGTTCTGGAACGTCACACCAGCGAGCGGAACGACCTTCTCCATGTGCTGCATGAACGACAGGATCTGGTCGCGCCCGCGCTGGGCGCCCATCATTGGGTCGTAGTACACCGCATCGTCGGTGAACAGTTCGAGGAGCGATGTGTACCGCTGACCGTCGTCCTCCACTGATCCAAAGCGACGCAACGTTTCAACGGCAGGTCCGGGCATTTCTCCATTGTGCTGTCGTCGCCTGGGTGATGCCCAAACGAGACCGGTACGCTCGGCCCATGACCGTTAACTATCTCGATCCGACGTCGGCTCCGGGACTGGCCGTGGAGCCCTACGGCGTTGCCTCCCTGGCTCGCGGGCAGGCGGCGACCATCGGACTGCTGGCCAACGGTTTCCCCGACTCCGTGCCGTTCCTGGACCGCGTGGAGAAAGCGCTCCTGGCCGTTGCCCCCGCCGGCACGATCGTGAAGCGATGGGCCAAGCCCAACGCCAGCGCCGTGGTATCTGACCAGGTGCTCCAAGCCATGACCGACGAGTGCGAAGCGGTCGTCACCTCATACGGTCATTGAGGCAGCTGCACCTCCGGCACCGTGCGTGACGGCATCCTCTTCGCCCGCAACAACCGTCCGGCCGTGGCGCTGGTAACCACCGCCTTCTGGGCTCAGGGTGACTTCGTGGCCCGGTCCGCTGGCATGCCCGACGTTCCCCGACTCGAACTTCCCCACCCGGTTTCGGGCACCGGAGGCGACCGGATGGCCGAGATCGCCGCCGAGATCGCCCCACATATCGTGGCGGCGTTGTGGAGCGCATCTTGATCACAAGCGCGCATAGCAGTGCCATGTTCACGGCCGACGACGAAACCCACGCCCTCGAAGCTCTGCATGCCGCCGGACAGACCGATGGCCTGCCCGTGGTGATTCCGACCCCCGAGCGAGTTGCCCGCATGGTGCTGGCGACCGGGCTCGACGGCGACCTGTCGCTCGGTGCCGTTGGCCCAAATCTTGGCGCCGCCACCATCGAAAAGATCTGCATCGCTGCCGTCATGGCTGGCTGCCTACCCGATCACGTGCCCGTCGTTCTGGCTGCGGTCACCGCCGTGTGCGACGAGCGCCTCGACACGACCGAATGGCAGGCCACCACGCATGCCATAAGCCCACTTATCATCGTCAATGGACCGGCTCGCCACGGATGCGGTGCGATCGCCAGCAGCTTCGGTGCCCTCGGTCCGGGTCATCGGGCCAATGCGTCGATCGGACGCGCGCTTCGTCTCGTGCTCCACAACATTGGCGGGGCCCGACCGGGAGTGAGCGACATGGCGCTTCTCGGTCACGGCGCCAAGTTCGGTGCAGTGTTGGCCGAGGGCGAAGAGGAGAGTCCGTGGCCACCGCTGCACACGTCACTCGGTTTCTCCGCCGACGATTCCACCGCAACGGTGGTTGGCACCGAGCCCCCGCACTCCGTCATGAGCGTGGGCGACGCCGACGACCCGAACGCCCCCGACCGGCTTCTCAACTCGCTGGCCACCACCATTGCCAACGTTGGATCGAACAACGCGTACTTTCGACGCGGCACCGTTGTCGTCGCGCTGAACCCCGACCACGCCAGGGCGTTGGCCACGGCGGGCCACGACCGAGCCTCCATCCAACGCGCCCTGCACGAACGAGCGGTCAACCCCTGGACTCGCCTGCGGGCGCTCAACCCGACCTTCGCCGGACCGGGCACCGACGACACCGTGATCCGGGCGACCGCACGTCCCGAGGACGTCCTCGTGATCGTGGCCGGAGGTGGCGGCATCTACTCGGCCGTGTTCCCGTCGTGGGGCGCGGGACCTCATGGCAATCCGGCGGTTACGGTGCGCATCGACCTTGATCAGGCATGCGAGGTCCCGGTCCGCCGGTAACGTCGATGGCGTGACTTCGGCCCGCATCACCCGGGTTCGCACCGCTCGACTTCCGGCCACGGTCGTGCAGGCCGCTGCCGACTCGCCCGCCACACAACGTCGCGGCGAATATCGTGTCGCCGGCGAAGAGCCGTTGGAGATCCGTCTTGGTACGCGCGCAGATGAACCGACGGCGGTCAACGTCACGATGCGTACGCCGGGCGACGACTTCGAGCTGGCCGTCGGCTGGTGTGTCACCGAGGGACTCCTCCCCCAGCCGGTCGAGCTCCATGAGGTGAAGTACTGCGTGAAATCACCGTCGGCCGGTGATGTCGGCGAGGCCCAGGAGTACAACGTGGTCTCCGTGGTAGCGCGACACGTGCACGGGGTCTCCCGTCGCACCCAGGTGACCACGGCGAGTTGCGGTATCTGTGGCACCGAGTCGCTCGACGCCCTGGAACTCCGCACGCCCACGATCGATCCGTCGACCGGGCCCACCGTGTCCATCGCCGTGCTCGTGGGCCTGCCCGATCAGTTGCGGCGAGGCCAGAAGACGTTCGACGAGACGGGAGGCACCCATGCCGCCGGGCTTTTCACCGCCGACGGTCAGCCGTTCGTGATCCGTGAAGACGTCGGTCGCCACAACGCCGTCGACAAGGTGATCGGCCACGCCGCGGTAGCTGGTCAGCTTCCGCTCGACGCGCACCTGCTCATGGTCAGTGGCCGGGTGTCGTTCGAAATCGTGCAGAAGGCGGCCATGGCCCGAATCGCCGTGCTCGCCGCGGTGAGTGCGCCAACCACGCTCGCCATCGAAGCCGCCGACCGGATGGGCATCACCCTCGCCACGTTCGTGCGGGGCGACACGGCGACCGTCTGGACCCACCCCCACCGAATCGTCTAGGTCCGCCGAGCGCTCGCCGCCCGGCCGCCAAGTGTGGACTGTGCGCCCGTCTGTGGACGATTGGCCGCACGCCTTACGGTCCACACTCTGCTGCACAGTCCACACTTGGCCGGGCCGACGGGGGGCTACTTGACTTTGACTTCGCCGACCATGCCCGGGTGCAGGGTGCACTTGAACTTGTACGTGCCGGCCTTGTCAAAGGAGGTGGCCCAGCTGCCCTTGTTCTGAGTCGGGCTCTTGTGGGTCTTGTCGAACACGATGTTGTGAGCGACGTTTTCTTTCCAGACGAAGTTGATCTTCTGGTTCAGCTTGGCGTCGAGCTTCTTCGGCACGAACTGCAGGGACCGGACCGCAATGTTGACCGGCTTGGCGCCACCGAGCTGAGCTTCGGCCGGGCTTGCGCCCACAGCTCCAAGCAGCCCAACGGCCGAAACGGCAAGCGAGGCGGACACGAGAGCACGGCGAAACGTCATGGTAACGATGCTGGCACGGGTCCTGCGGCTACAACAGAGCCGCCACGGTGATCTACGTCACCGATGGATGATTGAACGACGATCGTTCAGAGAGAACGATCGTCGTTCCTCGGCGAGGGAGTTTTAGGACGTGAACTGCCAGAGGAGCACGATCACGAGGGCGATCGGCACCCCGATGTGGGCGATGTTCTTGTGCGAGGCCAGCGGCTTGGTGAGCGGACCTTCCATCCCTCCGATGAAGCCCAGCGCGCTGAGCTCGAGGACCACGATCACGGCGAGGACCGCGATCCACACCAAGGCGTAGACCGGCTTGACTCCGGCGAAATAGTTCTGCGTGCCGGTCATGAACATGAGCATCGGAATGGAGAAAATGGCGTTGGTGCGGCTGGCGAGCAGCGCCTTACGGCCGGCGCCGGCGGCGGCGGGATCGGCCGGGTTCCCGGCCAACAGCCCACGAGCGTTGGCGATGATGATCTGCTGGTTCGGCCAGATCACGAGCCACACGTTGGCCAACATGACGAGACCGAACAACGAACCCATGAGGATCGCGTTGAACGCCGTTTTGACATCGTTGTAGGCGCTGGCGTTCACGCCCAGCATGACGATGCCAGTAAGCGCCGTGGCGAGCGCCGCCCAGCGGAAGTACCAAAGTGCCCGGGGAACGAGCTTGTCGATGGCACCGTTGCGATGCGGGGCTTCCATCGTCGGGAACGACGGGACCTGGACGAAGTTGAAGTAGTACAGCAGGCCGATCCAGCACACGCCGAAGACCACATGCCACCAACGGAAGATCCAGAGGATGCCTTCCTTTTGGAACAGTTCAATGGCGGCAAGCATGGGGTTCTCCTCGAAGTGCGGATCAGGGGAATGAGCCGGTGTGGCGGATCACTGACGGTCGTGAACGTATCAGGCGCGAGCTCCAGTCATGCAGCCAACCGCTGACTGCGTTAGGACAGCAACTTGGAAGCGGCCAAAAAACGCAGCAGCCAACCGCTGACTGCGTTAGGACAGCAACTTGGAAGCGGCCGAAAAACGCAGCAGCCAACCGCTGACTGCGTTAGGACAGCGTGGACAAAATGTCGCACAGATCGGCGAGCGTGGTGCGCGGATTCACCACACAGAATCGCAGCACCGTCTCGGTTCGGCCGTCGTCGCCGACCACCGACGTGGGCACACAGAACGCCCGTTGGTCCGCCAACATCTTGTCCGACCACGCGTGGTAGTCGGCCGCTGACCACCCGCGTCGACGGAAAACGACGACCGAGAGTTCGGGCTCGAAGAGAAGCTCGAGATGGGCGTGCGACCGAATCTCGTCGGCGATGGCATGGGTGACGGCAATGCCGGCCTCGACCGCGTCGGTATACGCATCGGTGCCATGCGTGGCGAGTGAGTACCACAGCGGCAGGCCACGGGCTCGGCGGGTGAGGTGGGCGGCGTAGTCCGACGGGTTCCAGTCGCCATCGTCGTGGAGCACGTCGAGATAGGCGGCGTGCTGCGCGTGCGCGCGGGCTGCCAACTGCGGGTCGCGGTAGAGCAGGGCGCAGCAGTCGAACGGCGCGAATAGCCACTTGTGCGGGTCGACGATGAACGAATCGGCCCACTCGATGCCGTTGAACAGATGACGAACGCTCGGCGCCGCCAGTGCGGCGCCACCGTAGGCGCCGTCGACATGGAACCAGAGCCCTTCTTGGCGCGTGATCTCCGAAACCCCGCCGAGGTCGTCGACGAGGCCGAGGTTGGTCGTGCCGCCCGTCGCCGCAAGGGCGAAGGCGATGCCCCTCGGGGTGGCCGGCACGTCGGCGGCAAAACCAGCTTGTCGGTCGGCGTCGCCGACCGCGATGCCTTCTGCTCGGGCGAGCTGAACGGATGCGCGCAGATCATCAGCGCGCAGACGACCTGAGGAATCCGACGGAACCTTGATCACGCCGATGTCCATCACTCGCGCTGCGCTCGCGATCGAACTGTGCGCCCCGGCACCGACGAACACGTACCACTTGGTGAGCGGATCGCCCCATCGCCTTCGAGCGGCATCACGTGCAGCGACAAGCGCGCTGAGGTTCCCCGCGGTGCCACCGCTGACGAACACCCCGCCGGCCGAATCCGGCATGCCGGCAAGATCAGCAATCCACCGCAGCGCCTGGTTCTCGGCCCACACGGCGCCCGAACCCTCCATCCACGAGCCGGCATAAATCGATGACGCACCGACCACGAGATCGAACAGCACCGCTGCCTCGGTGGGCGCAGTGGGCACGAACGAAACGGCCCGCGGATGGTCCTGACTGATCGTGGCAGGGGCGAGATGCTCGCAGAACAGACGGAGCGCTTCCATGCCACCAAGACCGTCGGCCGTGATCGTCGGACCGAGACGATCCAACTCGGCTTTCGTCTTCGGGCCGTCGAGCGGGGGCGGATCCAGACGAACGCGATCGAGCGCGTAATGCACCACCGCTTGCGCCAGCGCCTCGGTCGACGGGTCATAGCGATGCATGCGGGCCGGATCACGGCCGTGATCGAAACCCTCGTCGCCGTGATGCTCGTGATGCTCGTGGTGGTCGTGATGCTCGTTCACAGGCGAGTCACCGTACTGGCGCTCGACGCGCTCAGCGGTTCTGCCAGACCGGAGGGCGCTTCTCCAAGAAGGCGGCAATGCCCTCCTGTCCATCGGGACCCGCGGCGTTGGCGGCCATGACCTCGACCGCGTAGGAGTAGGCCTTCGGCTGATCGAGATCGACCTGTGCGTAGAACGCGGCCTTGCCGATGCTCTTGGCAAACGCCGAACCACGCGTGGCCCGGCGCATGAGGTCGGCGCACGCGTCGTCGAGCGCGTCGTCCGGCACCGCACGGTTGATGAGGCCCCAGTCGGCCGCAGTGGCCGCGTCGATCGGATCGCCGGTCATCGCCAGTTCCAATGCGCGCTTACGACCCACGTTGCGGGCCACGGCCACAAGCGGCGTGGTGCAAAAGAGTCCACCCTTTCCGCCCGGAAGCGCGAAGTGGACGGTTTCGGTGCTGATGGCGAGATCGCAGCTGGCCACCAGTTGACATCCGGCCGCAGTAGCAAGCGCGTGGACTTTGGCGAGCACCGGTTGAGGAACCTGTTGCACCAGCGTCATGAGTTCGGTGCACGTGCCGAGGAGCTTGCGCAGGAACGGAAGATCGGCGCCAGCCATATCGGAGAAGTCATGTCCGGCCGAGAACACGGGACCGTTGGCGGCAACGATGATGCCGCGCACGCCGGGCGCATCGCTCGCTTGGTGGACCCCGGCGATGAGCGCCCTCATCATTTCGAGCGATAGGGCGTTGCGCTTGGCCGGGTTGTTCAGCGTGACGGTGGCGACTGTGTCGTCGGCGCCCTCGCTCGGAAGCTCGACGAGGACCAGCTCGCTCATGACCGTGCCCAACTGTCAACGTGAAGTCTCATGGTGGAAATCGTACGCCCGCGTCGTTTTTCGGCCAGTCCGGCGATGAAATTTACCGGGAGATCGTGCTTTGCGTCGCTCCCGGAGCGACCCAGCGAACGAGGACGACCCTGCGCTCGGCTGTCATGACAGGGCGAGGTCGAGGTGGCCGATGCCGCGGATGGTGATGCGGTCGCGCCATGTTGGTGTGCCGATCACGTCCCAGCGCTCGAAGCGGCGCACCATCGTTCCGAGTGCGACCTGCGCTTCGAGGCGAGCGAGCGACGCGCCGAGGCAGTAGTGCACACCCGAGGCGAACGCCATGTGGCGAGCCGCCCCGGGACGGTCAAGGCGGAGTTCGTCGGGGGAGTCGAACACGTCGGCATCGCGATTCGCTGCACCGAGCAATGTGAGCACGCGTCGACCGGCAGGCAGCACGCCGCCGCTCACTTCCATATCGACGAGCGGCACGCGAATCGTCTGCTGCACGGGTCCGT
>JAYSTV010000683.1:0-4674 GCA_043719425.1 Acidimicrobiia bacterium
GCCGCGAGGGCGGTCGGTATTGCGAGGTGGTGATCCGTCTGCTTCTGAAACGCGTGACCAATACGCGCGCATACGTCATCGCGATAGGCCGGGGCATACACCTGGAAGGCGACCGGCATGCCGTTGCGCCCAATACCCGCCGGTAGACACATGGCCGGAAGGCCGGTCACGTTGCCGGGTGCCGTGAAACGAGCGTGCATCTTCTGCAGAGCGTGCTTGGTGCCGTTCACCTCGAAGAACAGATCGTCGTAGCGAGGCGACGAACTGACCATGCCCGGGAAGAGCACGGCGTCAACGGTTTCGAACGTCCGCTGAAACGAGTTCTGCAGCAATGTGCGCATACGGAGAGCGCGCACGTAGTCCGTGGCCGGTGCCAGCTTGCCGACCAGCAGTCGGAAGACGAGACCGGGGTCGTACTCTTCGGGCCTGGTCCACAGGTCTTCGTGAAGGCTGGCGGCCTCGCATAACAGACCCAACCAGCCGGCCCCGAAGGCGTGCTCGACATGCTCGATCTCCACCTCGATGATCGTGGCGTCGCAGCTTCTCAGTACGGCGACGACGTCGTCCATGGCCGACACCACAAGCGAGTCGGCGAGGGGCTCATAGTACGACCGGGCGACGCCGATGCGCAGGCCGGTCAAATCGCTCTGGCCCAGCGCCGCCACGAGGTCAGCTCGATCACCGCCGTAGCAACTTTCGTCTGTGGCGTCATGCGCGCTTATCACCTGCAACACGCGAGCGGCATCCTCCACTGAGCGAGCGAGCGGACCAACGTGATCCATCGTCCACGACAGCGGCATGACCCCGCGACGCGACACGGCGCCGTAGGTAGGCTTCCATCCGACCACGCCGGTGCACGACGCCGGTACTCGAATCGATCCGAGCGTGTCGGTGCCGAGGGCAAACGGAACGAGACGGGCTGACACTGCACCACCGGGACCACTCGACGACGAGCCCGAGAAGCGATCGAAGTCCCAAGGGTTGTGCACGGCGCCGTACCACGGGCTCTGCGCCCCACCGGAGGCGAACTCGGTCGTGGCCAGCTTGGCCAGCATCACGGCGCCGGCATCGTCGAGCCGCTGGACCGCAAACGCCGACTCGTCGGGTACGTGTCCGGCGAAGACCTTCGATCCGCCGGTGGTCGGAATGCCACGTGTACGTATGTTGTCCTTGACGCCGTAGGGAACGCCTTCGAGGGCCCGGGCCTCACCGGCGAGCCATCGTCGATCGGACTCGCGGGCCTGGGCGCGCGCTTCGTCGTGGGCCACATGCATCACGGCATTGACATGTCCGTCAACGAGGGTGATCCGGGCCAGGCAGGCATCGAGCGCTTCGGTCGGGCTGGCCGCTCGACTGGCGAAGAGGCCGAGCAGTTCGGTGACCGTGCAATCAGCCAAGTCGGTAGGTCGACCGACTGATGCGGGGGTCCTATGCAACGCGGTGGAGGCTGGAACTGGATGCGACCGATGGATCAACGGCGCGGTGCGGGGTTCAAGCGGTGCCGCATCGGCCATGCCACCCAGGTTGAGCTGGCGGACGGCGACCACCTCGTCCCACCACACCGCCATGGCCTCAGCCGCGAGGGTGACGTATCGATCGTCGAGTTCAACACCGGCGACGCGCGCCGTCGCGACCATTTCGTCGCGCGAACGAACGCCAGCGTTGTCGTGCGACTGCGCGCTCATTGAACGAGCACCCGCAGCACGAGGTACTCAGCCGAGGAGTCGGCTGAGTGCACCAGCGGCACCCTCAGCCCAGGTCGCCACCGTGGGCGAGAGCTGTTCGAGCTCACCGTCGAGGATGAACAGCCCACGGGTGGGCACGATGGCCCCGATCTCGACCAGTAGCGGCCGAAGGAACACTTCGGGGGCAAGGGCATGAACGGCCGAGCCGCCCACCATCACTGGCACGGCAACAACACCGGCGAGGCCGGTCTGACCGAACCAGTCGAGGTACGACTTCAATAGCCCGGTGTAGGTCGCTTTGTATGTCGGCGTAGCGATGATGGCGAGATCGGCACCCGACAGGGCGGCTACTTCGGCTTTCACATCAGCCGATGACCAATCGAAGAGCTGAGTCCCGATGTTGGCCAGGTCGGTGATGTGTGTATTGACGTTGTCGCGCCCGGCCGCACTCACTGCCTGTCGGGCAACCTCCTCCGCCACGCCCAGGGTGCGGGAGTTGGCCTTGGGGTTGCCACAAACGACAACAACGTTGAGTGCGTCCGAGCTCGACATGGAAACTGCGAGCTACTTTTTGCATTCGAGGATCGGCATCACTTCGGTGCCGAAGCGCTCAACGCCTTCAACGAAGTCGGGGAACGTGAACATCATCCCGGCCACGCCCGGGATGGCGGCGATCTCGTCGACCTTGCGGGCGACCGTGGCCGGCGAACCGGCGATCACGTTGATGTTGAACATGCAGTTGTTCTGCATATCCTGAAGGATCTGGCGGGCGGTGCTCGTTTCGCTGGCGTTCACGTCGGCGGCGGCCATACCCATCATGAAGGCGAGGGCGTCGGTGTCGGCCCCGTCTTTGCAGTACTGCACATACGCCTCGGCCTCAGCGTCGGTGTCTTTGATGAAGATCATGTTGAGCGCGTAGGCACCGACCTTGCGGCCCGTCTTCGCGGCGGCGTCTTGGAGCTGGTTGCTCATCGTCTTCATCAGTTCAAGATCGCTCGGCGTAACGATGAAGTTGTAGTCACCGTATTCGGCGCAGAACTGCATGCCCCGCTCGGACTGTCCTGCTCCGACGATCGGGATGTGGGCCGTGGGCTTGGGCTGGACCATGCAATCGTCGAGTTGGTAGAAGTCACCTTTGATCGAGCTGCGCCCGTTTTCCCAGAGGTCCTTCATGATCGCCACGTATTCCGACGAGTGCTCGTAGCGGTTGGCGAAGTGCGAGTCGCCGGGCCATACGCCCATCTGCTGGTACTCGCTCATGTTCCAACCCGACACGAGGTTGATGCCGAAGCGACCTTTGGAGATGTCGGAGATGGTCACCGCCATACGAGCGACCATGGCCGGGTGCAGCGTGAGGATGGCCGTCGACGCATAGAGCTTGATCTTCTCGGTCACCGCGGCCAGGCCGGCCATGAGGGTGAAGGATTCGAGGTTGTGGTCCCAGAACTCGGTTTCACCACCGAACCCGCGGAGCTTCACCATCGACAACACGAACTCGAAGCCGTGCTTCTCCGCGGCGAGCGTGATCTGCTTGTTCAGCTCGAAACTCGGCATGTACTGCGGTGAATTCTTCGAGATGATCCATCCGTTGTTGCCAATCGGAATGAAGACGCCAAAGTCCATGCGAAGCCTCCTGTAGGGGGAACTGAGAGTGCGAAGACTATCCACGGCTCCGACGTTCGCCAACTCGCTGCATCGATTCCTCAGAGGATTAACAAAATCGTAAGATGAAGTTCGCATGGGGCTCAGTGACGTCGACGAATCGTGGGGATGCGTCATCGGTCGCTTCCAACCGTTCCACCTCGACCATCTCAGTTTGGCGACCGAAGTGATTGGATCGGGCCGACGACTGATCGTGGCGATCACGAACGCGGAGCCATCGTGGCGAGTACGCGTCGACGAAGCACCACACCGCCACACCGATGCGGCCAACCCGTTCTCGTACGCGCAGCGGGTGGAAATGGTTCGGGCCGCGCTGTCGCCCTTTTTGGTACCCGACGCGTTCCAGGTCCTGCCGTTTCCGATCCACGATCCGAGTATGTGGTCGTCGTACCTCCCGCCGACAACGGAGTGCTGGGTGCGGGACCGGGGACCGTGGGAGTCACGCAAAATGCGTGAGCTCGCCGTTCAGTACCCGGTGCGGTCGGTGCCCCGGCTGAACGACGAACGATCCGGCACCGAAGTCCGGCGGAAGATCCGCGCCGGCGACTCGTCGTGGACACACGATGTCCCACCACCTGTCGCGGCCCTGATCACGACCTGGCTGAGCGATGGTCGGCTGGTCCTCACGTCGCACGAAGATCGCGGCGTCGGAGTCGACGGCCGATGACGGTTGGGGACTCGGCGCACTACGGCGAGGATCATCCGCGGCCGGCCGACGATCGATGCCCGATGATCCTCGTGATCCTCGACGGACTCGGTGACCGGGCCCATGCCGAGTTGGCCGACGGTTCGCACGGATCGCCGCGCACGGCGTCGGAAGCGGCGAGTACTCCGGTGTTGGATGAGTTGACCCGGCGTGGAGAATCGGGTGTGCTCGTTCCCCTCGGGTGGGGACGAGCCGCCGCCAGCGAGATTGCGCACTGGTCGCTGTTCGGCTTCTCCGATATTGGCTTTCCCGGACGAACCCGGCTCGAAGCGCTCGGTCACGGGCTCGTACCCGAACCCGGTTCTCTCCTGCTCTTTGCTGCCCTGCGACCATCGTCGACCGACGATCACGGCAAGATCTGGATCACGGGCCGGGTTCACCGAGACGAACCCGATGTGGCCCGGCGACTTCTCGAGACGGTCAGCGCATACGAGACGGCGACGCACCGCTTCGCGCTCACGATCTTCGCGCGCGGCGAAGCCATCCTCACCGTTACGGCCATGGCGCCGCACGTGGCCGAGGCGGTGACCGACACCGACCCCTTCTTCGAGCACCTCCATCCGATGATGCAGCCGCTCGCCGTGCGATCACGCAATTTTGAGACGGTGGGGTCCGACGCAA
>JAYSTV010000684.1:0-11213 GCA_043719425.1 Acidimicrobiia bacterium
CGGATCAGCGGTATCCGCCAGAAGGGCGTCGGCGACCGTGGCCCCTAGTCGGCCGAGGTTGATCCGCACCGCCGTCGGGAGATCCAACGCTGGCGCTCCGGTCGAGGTCGTGGCCCGAACTGTCGGACCGAACCGCGCGGCGAGCTCGGCGAGACCGTCGTCCCCAAACGCATACGACGACGGGTGAATACACGGTCCGACGACCGCATGCAGGACATCGTCGGGCTCCGCCAACGACCGCACGCGCGCTACCGCCTCGTCGATGATGCCCGCCGCCAAGCCGCGCCAGCCCGCATGAACAACCGCTCCGACCGGTCCGGCGACCAGACCAATCGACGCACAATCGGCGGTGACCACGCACAGGGCCAAGCCGGGCCGGGTGCTCACGAGCGCGTCAGCCACGAGATCGGCCCCAGGGTCCAGTGTCCCAGTCCGAAGGTCCGTTGCCCCAGCGGAGCTGCGATGGTCCTGGTCGACCACGAGAACCGTGGTTCCGTGCACCTGGCGGGGGTCGATAACGGGTCGACCGCCGGCCAGCGCCGATCGTCGTTCCCCCGCTCCCGAGGCCCCGGGGGCCAAATTGCCGTCGACTCGCGCCGTGGCCACGAAAGTCCAGGCGCCGATCCTCAGTGACGCGCTCATCGCAAAGTCTGCCGGGCGCTCACCGACGCGCTCATCGGAGCGCCCGAACGAGAACTACTTGAGGAACGACGGGACGTCGAACTCGTCGTCGTCGCCGAAGCCGTTGTCGTCGTCGGCCGGAGCCGAGAACATGTCGTCAGCCGGATTCGGCACGGCCCGGAGCCCTTTGTCGGGCCCGGAGCCGCTGGGCGTGGAGACCGGGCTCGTTGAGGTCTTGCGCTGATCGTCCCACCGGTCAAATCCGGCGGCGATGACGGTGACCCGCACAACGTCTTCCATCGAGTCGTCGATCACGGTGCCAAAGATGATGTTGGCGTCGGGGTGAGCAACGCCGCGGATGATCTCGGCCGCTTCGTTGACCTCGAACAACCCGAGGTCCGTGGCGCCCGTGATGTTCAGCAGAATGCCGCGGGCCCCTTCGACCGACGACTCGAGCAGCGGCGACGAAATTGCCGTTCGCGCCGCGGTGGCGGCCCGACCGTTGCCGGTGCCGTAGCCCACGCCCATGAGTGACGTGCCAGCGTCGGCCAGGATGGCGCGCACGTCGGCGAAGTCGGTGTTGATCAGTCCCGGGATGGTGATCAGATCGGTGATGCCCTGAACGCCCTGGAGGAGCACCTCGTCGGCCATCTTGAACGCGGTGACCATCGTGGTTTTGTCCGAGGCAACGGTGAGCAGCCGGTCGTTCGGAATGACGATGAGCGTGTCGACTTTTTCCTTCAACGCCTGGATACCGTTTTCGGCCTGCACGCTGCGGCGGCGGCCCTCGAACGAGAACGGGCGGGTGACAACACCGATCGTCAGTGCGCCCTGGGCCTTGGCGATTTCGGCGATGACGGGCGCCGATCCGGTGCCGGTGCCGCCACCCTCACCGGCGGTGACAAAGACCATGTCGGCGCCCTTGATGGCCTCGCGGATTTCTTCGATGTGCTCCTCGGCCGCCCGACGACCAATTTCTGGATCGGAGCCGGCGCCAAGACCACGGGTCAGTTCGCGACCGATATCGAGTTTCACGTCGGCGTCGCTCATGAGCAGCGCCTGGGCGTCGGTATTGACGGCGATGAACTCGGAGCCCTTCAACCCGGCTTCGATCATCCGATTGACCGCGTTGACGCCACCGCCGCCGCAACCGATGACCTTGATGACAGCCAGATAATTCTGTGGTGGGACCACAAGGACCTCCGAAGAGTGGGAAGGCGGGCACAGGCGCCCGACTTCCAAACGAGTTAGGGGGCAGGTTAGTGCCGGAGGGCCCCGACGCCGCGGCAAGTCGGGCAGTGTCTGGCTGTGTTCGCCAGGGTCGCGCGGGTCGGGCAAGGTCGCTCAGGGTGGTCGAGGCCGATGCGGTCGGCTGATCGGCCCCTGTCTTCTGCGGTCCGTTGGCGACGAACGAACGAGGGGCAAGCGACCAGGGTCAGGGTTTCGTTCGGCGGGCGGCGAATTGCAAAATGGGAGTGTCCGGCGTCCGCAGGTCAACCAAGACGGGCCGGGGTCCGGAGCGAGCGAGGACCGAGGTGAGGGCGGCGGCGGGCACGTCGCTTTCGCGGGGAACGCCGACCAAGACTCGAATGGTGCCGCCACCGCCGATCGGCTGGACGATCCAGGTCACCTCACTGCTGCGCAGTTCGACGCGGACAATCCGGGCTCCCCCGCGGCGACCGAACGAGGCGGCGCTCGATAGCACAGCGGGGGCGGGGGCGGCGAGGGCGTCACCGGGGACTGGCTCGGACGCCACGTCGAGGTCGAACCTTGGCAACCCGGCAACAGATACGTCGGTAGCGGCAACGACCGAGAGCACGGCGCCGTCGGTCGAGGTGAGCGCGGCGCGACCATCGGGCAGGATCACCACACCGGCGACGTCGTGGGCCCGGACCGTGACGACCACGCGGTTGGGCATGCTGCGGCGCACCGAGGCCGACGAGACCCAGGCCAGCGAGCGGAGGGCCGATTCGCGCCCGTCGACGTTCAAGCGGAGCAGGTTTCGACCGCGCATCGACCCCGTGATGGCGGCCAGTTCGGACTGTTGAGCGGCGGTGCCGGAGAATTCCATGGTCACCGTCTTGACGGAGAAGAGTGGAGAGACGAGCGCCACCGCGAGGAGGCCCACGAACGCGACGGCGGCCGCGACGGCCAGCAGCCACGGTCGCCAGGCGGCCATCGCCGCCTTCGCCGCCGAGCGCCGAATGCTCCGTCGACGCTGTTCGAGGCGGGGATGGACGCCGGCTCGGACGCGCCATTGCGGCCGATCGACCGGGACCGGGGACCGGGTCGGGTCGAGGAGGGGGGCTCGGACGGCCACACCGCCAACGGCTCCGGGCCGCGACGGCCAGTTCACCGCAGCGCGAACAGGCCGCGTGGCGTTATCGAGTACGTCGGTCATTGTTCGTCCTGCTCTGCGTGAAAGTGGCGAGGTACGGAAAGGTGGCGAGGTACGGAAAGACTGTTCAATACGAGGTCGACGAGCGTGGCGTCGAACCCGGCGGTGCGCACCTCGGGAGTGAGCACAATGCCGGTTTCGGCGTGGACCCGTGCCCGAATGAAGGTGATCAGCGCCCACACGTCGGTGGCCAACGCGTGGGGGTCGGCCTGAATGAAATTGGCGTGTTTGTCCGACACCGCAGCGGTACCGAGGCGATGCCCCTTTAGCCCGATCTCGTCGATGATCCGCCCGGCCGAATCCCCCGGCGGATTGGTAAACACCGAGCCGCAGTTGGCCCCGCCAGGCTGATTGACTCGCCGCCAACGGACGATCTCACGCAACTCGCGTTCGCCGGACTCGACGTTGCCCCGGCCGACGCGAAACGACGCCCGCACCACGATCTGCCGGGCGCTCACCGCGCTGTGGCGATACCCGAATCCGAGGGCGGTTGCGGGCTGCACCACGAGCCCGCCGCTGTCGAGATCCACGATCGTCGCGTCGATCAAGTTGGCCGCCATATCCGACCCGTGGCCGCCGGCGTTCATCCGGACCGCGCCACCGACTGAGCCGGGCACGCCGACCATCCATTCGAGTCCGGTCAGACCGTCGGCCACGCTTCGCCGAGCAAGCAGGGGCAGCTTGACTCCCGCGCCGGCGCTGACCATCGCACCGTCACCCGTTGCGCTGACCTCTATGCGATCGAGCTCACCCCCGCCCAGCACCGTCGTGAGGCCCCGCCACCCGGCGTCGGCGACCAGCAGATTGGACCCCTGCCCGATCACCAGCACATCGATCCCGGTGGAACGGACGGCATCGGCCACGGCGATCACGTCGTCGAGGCTCTCCGCTCGCACCAGAAGATCCGATCGACCTCCAAGGCGAAATGTGGTGAACGACGACAGGGCAACGTCGTGTTCGGCTCGCGCTCCGAGGAGAACGCGAGCGTGTTCGATGACGTCGGTTGCGCTCATGCGGGCCCAGCCCCCCACGGCGAGTGCAACATCTCGTCGGGCAGCGTGGTGAGGTCGCCGGCGTTCATCGTGAGCACGAGATCCCCCGGCGCAAGCAGGGCTTCGAGCTGCGTGAGAAGTTCGTCACGGGTTTCGCAGTAGTACTGCTCACGACCGTGCCGGGCGGCGTCCACGGCATCGAAGACGGTCCGCCCGGAAATGCCGGCCAGCGGGACCTGACCGGCGGCATAGATCCCGGTGATGATGGCGATGTCAGCGTCGGCAAAGGAGGGACCGAACTGCACGCCAACGTCGCGCACGCGGGTAAAGCGATGCGGCTGGAACACCGCAATGACTCGGTTCCAGTCGGCCCGGCGGGCGCCAGCCACCGTCGACGCGACCTCAGCCGGCAGGTGGGCATAGTCGTCGACGAACGTCACGCCGTTGGCTTCGCCGCGGAACTCGAATCGTCTGGAGACGCGGCCGAATCCGCGGAGTGACTCGGCCACCGTGGCCGCCGGAATCCCCACCAGGCGACTCAGGGCGAACACTGCAGTGGCGTTCAACGCGTTGTGATCGCCGGGCACCTTGATCTCGATGTTGGTTCGAGCCCCGGCCGGGTCAACGATGTCGAAGGTCGAGGCGAGTCGCTGCGGGGTAAAGCGCTCGATCCGCCACGCGCCACTCGGCGCCCACCCATAGGTGTGCATATGATCTGAGCGAGCGTCGTTGGCGCGTTCGGCGGCCAGCATCGAGCTCGCCGGGTTCTCCACGCACACGACAGCCAGTTGCGCGTCGTCGATGAAGGTGCGGTATCCGTCGAGGAGAGCAGCTTCACTCCCCCAGAAGTCCAGGTGGTCAGGATCCGCGTTCGTCACGATCACCGCCTCTGCATGCGCGCGAAGGAACGACCCGTCGCTTTCGTCGGCCTCAAGAACGAACCACTCCGAAGAGTTGGTCCACCGCACACCGGACCCGAAGCGACCAACCGTGGCGCCAACGAGGAACGAGGGCTCGTAGCCGGCATCAACGAGGACGGTGGCCAACATTGACGATGTCGTCGTCTTGCCGTGGGCACCCGACACGGCGAGCACCCGCTTGCCCCGGCAGATCACTTCCATCGCATCGGCCCGAGACAGGGTCGGAGTGCCGGCGGCGATGGCGGCGTCGAGTTCGGCGTTCCCCGGACCGATGGCCGCCGAATGGATCACGACATCGACGTGCTCCACGAGCGACGCATCGTGCCCGATGTGCACGTCGATCCCTCGCTCGGCCAACTGGTCGAGCACTGTGGACGGCACGGCATCACTGCCCGTCACGCGGTGACCGCATTCGTGCAGAATGGTGGCGATCGCACTCATCGCTGCACCGCCGATGGCAATGATATGTACGCGTATGGGCTGGTCGAGCGAGAACACTACGTTGGCGTCCGCTCTTTGGTCAGCGGCGGCGGCCGCCGAGCGTGCTTCATCACCAAATCGGCGACCGCGTCGCCGGCGTTTGGCCGGGCTCGCCGCCGCTGTGCCGCCGACATGGCGTGTCGCTTCGTCGGGTCGTCCAACAGCGCGTCGATCTCCATTGCGAGTCGATCGCCGGTCATCTCGATGTCGCACACCACTACTGCCGCCCCGCCGTCGGCGGCGCCACGGGCGTTGGCCGATTGATGATCTTCGGCCGCGCTCGGAAGAGGAACAAGAATCGACGGCACACCAAGGACGGCAAGGTCGGCGACCGATGTGGCCCCGGACCGACACACGACCACGTCGGAGGCCACGTACCACCGCGGCATGGCATCTTCGTAGGCGACCTGCTCGTAGCGAAGGATCGCATTCGGATGCTCGCCCTGCCACGTGTTGCGGCGTTCAGCGGCCCACGTGAGATCGCGCTCCCCGACAACGTGATGCACGACGAGTGCCCGACCATCGTCGGCCCATACCTCACAGGCCCCGAGCACCGCTTCGTTGATCCGCCGGGCGCCGAGCGAGCCACCGAACACGGTGACAACCAAGGCCGCCTCGTCGAGCTCGAGTTCACGCCGCGCCTCCACTCGCGCTGAATCGCCCTGAGTGGCCAGTTCGACGATTTCGCGTCGGACGGGATTGCCGGTCAGCACCGCCCGCGGGAGTCCGGTGCCGTCGAAGGCGACAGCTGTGGCCTTGGCGTAGCGAGCGAAGGCCCGCACACTTTTCCCGGCCACCGCATTGGACTCGGCCAACACGAGCGGAACCCGGGTAATTCGGGCGGCGACGGCCGCCGGAACCGACGCGTAGCCACCAACGCTCAACACCACGGCCGGACGCATCCGAGCAAACGAAACGATGGTGCGCAACGTGGCCGAGCCCAGACCGAGCGCAGACCGAACGTTGGTCACGATGGCCTTTGGCTGTATCGAACGCAGCAGTCCGCGGCCGGACAGCATCGTCAACGAGTACCCGGCGGCCGGAACGAGACGTCGTTCAACGCCCCGTTCAGAACCGACGAAGGAGATCGACGACGGATCAACACCGCGGGCGCGCAACGTGTCGGCCACGGCGATCGCCGGCAACACGTGTCCAGCGGTGCCGCCGCCCGCCACCACGAGCCACGGTGACGTGGCCACAGTCACGTCGCAGTTCGGGCCGAGCGAGCAGGACGGGACGTCTCTCGTCGCTCAGCGTCGGCGGTGACCGGATCGACGAGACCGGTCCGGGCAATGTTGACCAACACGCCGGTGGCGATCATGAGGACAATGAACGACGATCCGCCGACCGAGACGAACGGCAACGGAACACCGGTCACCGGCAACGAGCCAAGGACCGCGCCGACGTTAAAGAGCGCCTGACTGGCAATCCACGTGGTGATCGCGGCCGCCACCAGAGAGGCGAAACGCTCCCGTGCGCGCCGGGCCACGTGCATGCCAATGAAGATGAGCGAGCCGTAGAGGCCCAGCATTACGACGGCGCCAAGGAGGCCGGTCTCTTCGCCGATCACGGCGAAGATGAAGTCGGTGTGCGCGTTCGGAAGAAAGCCCCACTTGGCCCGACTCGCCCCGAAGCCGCGACCAAAGAGTCCGCCCGAGGCGAAGCCGAGCTTGGACTGATACACGTGGTAACCGATTCCCTGAAGATCATGGTTCGGTCGAAGAAACGCCACCACGCGATCCCAGCGGTACGGTGAGATTTTGGCGAATGCAAACGTGAACAACCCGGCGCCTAGGGCCAATTGACCGAGAGAACGACCCGGCATGCCAGCGGCCACGGCGATGGTCGCAAAGATGATCACGAGCACACCGGCGGTGCCCATGTCGGGCTGCACCGCAACCGGGAAGATGGCGAGCACGGCCACAACCGTAAGTGGGCGTACGAAATACTGGGTGACCGCTCCCGGACTTTCTAAGTGTGCTGAGCGTTGACACGCGAGCGAGGCGAGCATGAACACGAGCGCCAGCTTGAGGAGCTCTGAGGGCTGCACGGCGATGGCCTCGGGTCCGAGCCAACGACGGGAACCACCGCGGGAATGTCCGATCGGAGTGAGGGTCAAGAACGTCGCGAACAACGCCACCGCGAACATCAGCGGTGCGAGGCGGCGCCACAGCCGGTAGGGAAAGAACATCGCGAACCCGCCAACGACGAGGCCGATGACGATCCACTGCAGCTGACGACGGAAGACGTACCAACTGGTGCCGTATCGATTGAGCGACTGGATCGACGACGCCGACGCCACGAAAACAAGCCCGCTGGCAATCAGCACGATGGCAATGGCCATGACCCCAAACGCCGCCGGACCGAAGGACCGGATCGTGGTGGTCCGCATGGCGGGACGGGCGGAAACAGATTTCGCGCTCGCTGATCCCTCACGGCCTCGAATGCGACGAGCGGCGGACGGCAACGGAACTCGCAAGGCGCGACGCCGACGGAGGGGAAGGTGGATTGGTCGAGTCATGTCAGAACCGATGAGAGTGGCGCATCCACCGGCCCCGCGAGCAGCGAAGCGGAGCGGAGCAGTGAAGCGGAGAAGAACAGAGTCATGAGTTGCCTTTCAAAAACGCCCGTTAATCGATTCCGCCGAGGCGGAGGAAGTCGGCGTAGAACAAACCAAGTCCGAGCGATGCGGCGATCATGCCGAGGATCCAGAAGCGGATGATCACCGTGGTCTCCGGCCAGCCCTTCAGCTCGAAGTGATGGTGGATCGGCGCCATGCGAAAGATGCGTCGACCGCCCATCAGTCGGAAGGTGAAGATCTGCAACATCACCGAAACCGTCTCCAGTACGAAGAGGCCACCGATCACCGGCAACAGCAACGGCGTGTAAGTAACCACCGCGATAGCGCCGAGGGCCGAACCGATCGCCAGCGAGCCAACATCGCCCATGAAGATGCGCGCCGGTGCCGCGTTCCACCACAGGAACCCGGCGCACGCCCCGACCATCGAGGCGGCAACGACGGCCACATCGAGAGCGCGTTCGATCTTGTAGTCACCGACGTGGCGAAACATCCAAAAGCCCATGATCGTGTATGCCGCGAACGCATACACGGAACTCCCCGCGGCGAGGCCATCGAGTCCGTCAGTCAGGTTCACGGCGTTCGACGAACCAATGACCACCAGCACCATCAGCACGACCCACACGACCGTTGGGAGGACCCAACCCGGTCGTTGCGGCCGAGTGAATCCGAGCACCGGATCAATGCCAGCCCATGTGATGGCGAGCGAAGCGAAGATCACCGCCACCAGAATCTGACCGGTGATCTTGGCCCGTTTGTTCAGGCCGAGGCTGCGCTTGCGGGTGATCTTGATCCAGTCGTCGGCCAGGCCCACGGCCGCGGCGCCAACGAAGGCAAACACCACGAGGAGCCCGCGACGACTGAAGGGAATCGAGCCCGGGGTGAAGTGCGGAATCACGTAGCCGAAAACAGCCGCCACCACGATGGCGATGCCGCCCATGGTGGGCGTGCCCTTCTTCTTCTGATGCGACTGCGGGCCATCGCTACGGATCGGTTGGCCGATCCCCCGTAAGGCCAGCCAACGAATCAACACCGGCATGCCGAGCAGCGACGTGAAGAACGACACGATGCCGGCCACCAGCAAGGAGATCACGTCGACGCTCCGTCGGCCAGTAGCCGGGCCGCCACTCGCTCGAGACCAGCCACTCGGCTGCCCTTGACGAGTACGACATCACCGGCGCCCAGCGGACCGAGTGCGACGAGAGCATCGTCGACCGACGTGACGTTGACCAGCCCGTAGTCCTGTTCGTGCAGCGCCAGCGCAAGATCGAGGCCGAGCTCGCGGGCTAGCGCGCCGAGCTCGAGATGAAACGACAACTTGCCGGAGCCCAACTCGGCCATCGTGCCGAGCACGGCAAAGCGGCGCGTGGCGGGGATCTGCACGAGTGCTTCGAGGGCGGCCTTCATCGATGAAGGGTTGGCGTTGTATGAGTCGTTCAGAACCCGAACCCCAGACGGTCCGGTCGACAGATCCATGCGCATCGGTGAGAGATCCGTGGTCCCCAGACCGGCGGCAACGTGGTCGAGAGAAATGTCTGTGGCGAGGGCGGCGCTGGCCGCGGCGAGCGCGTTTTCTACCTGATGCAGGCCGCGGGCGCCGAGGCGGACCTGACGCGATCCCCATTCGCTGCGGAGAGTAAACGAGGCGCGAATGTCTTCGTCGAGTGTCACGTTCTCCGCGGTGACGGCGGCGTCGACAGCCCCCGAAGCGGAGAACGTGATGATCCGTCCGCGAGCGCGCCGCCGGAGCATGTCAAAGAGGGCGTCGTTGCGGTTCACGATCGACGCACCGCTCGCAGGAATGGCGTCGTAGATCTCTGACTTCGCATCGGCCGTGCCTTCGGCAGAGCCAAACAGCTCGCGATGTGCCGTTCCGATGTTCACAATAACTCCCACCGTAGGCCGTGCCACAGCGCAGAGCGTGGCAATGTGACCTTTCCCGCGTGCACCCATTTCGATCACGGCGCCAATCGCCTGCTCGGGTGCATTGATGAGCGTGAGAGGAACACCGATTTCGTTGTTGTACGATTTTTCGCTCGCCGCAGTCGGCCCTTCAATCTTGAAGATGGCCGAGAGTAGATCCTTCGTTGATGTCTTTCCCGATGAGCCGGTGATCCCAACCACGCGATTTGGCAGTAGGTCGCGGGCCGCTCGACCCCACGCGACCAACGCCGCCGCCGGGTCTTCGACGACGACGGCACCGTTCGAGTCGGTCGGGCGCGAGGAGAACCAAGCCACCGCCCCTGCCCTTTGAGCACTCTCGACGAAGTCGTGACCGTCGCGGGCGTCGATAAGGGGCACGAAGAGGGAACCGGGGAGTACTTCGCGACTATCGGTCGAGACTCCGCGAACAACCCGATCCGGTCCGACGAGTCGCCCCGAGACGACCCGGGCAATTTCGCTCACCAACCATTGTCGTGCAGGGCGACGCTCGTTCACGATGACAGTCTCTCCCGCTCTCGAAGCGCTTCGACGGCAACGATGCGGTCGTCGAACGGAGTGACCACATCACCGACGGTCTGCCCAGTCTCGTGACCTTTGCCGGCGAGCACAACAACGTCACCCGGTCGAGCGGAGGCGATGGCCGCGACAATGGCCTCGCGGCGGTCGGGAACCACCGCGAGCCCGTTCCGTTGAGTAATCCCGCCCACGATCTCGGCGATGATCGCCATTGGGTCTTCGGATCTCGGGTTGTCCGTCGTGACGAAGGTGAGGTCGGCATGGGTGGTGGCGATGTCGCCCATCAGCGGCCGCTTGGCTCGGTCCCGGTCGCCACCACATCCGAACATGACAATCACCCGATGGCCCGGCGCCGTCGTCGTGCGTGCGGCCTGAAGGACGCGCAGAAGTCCGTCAGGGGTGTGCGCGTAATCGACGATAACGGCGAAATCCTGGCCGACCGTGACCGGCTCGTACCGCCCCGGAACTGTCCCTTCGGCCAGCCCGCGTTGAATGGCGTCATCAGCCACCCCAAGCTGACGAGCGGCAACGGCCACGGTGATCGCATTGCGGACGTTAAACTCCCCGGCCATGGCCGTGCGGATCGGCACACCCCGCCAGACAAAGCTACTCCCGGTCGGCCGCAGGACAAGGTCCGTCGCGTCAGCGATATGCACACCTTCGGTGGGAATGATGGCCGAGTCTCGGAGCAGGGATCCGTAGCGATCGTCGAGGTTCACGATCGCTGAATCGGCGAATGCCGGGACGAACAGCTTCGCCTTGGC
>JAYSTV010000685.1:0-11206 GCA_043719425.1 Acidimicrobiia bacterium
GTCTTCGACGATCTCGCTGAGAAGGTGACGATCGTCGGGATGCACGAGACGGTTCAGCAGACGCCCGTCGGCCAGTACCTCGTCGGGTTCGTAGCCGAGGGAGGCGACGATGCCGCTGCTGATGTAGTCGGTACGACCCGAAAATAAGTGGCGGAAGACCACGTCGCCGGAGATTTCGCCGAGCCGATCGAGCAGGGCTCGGCCGAGTGTGACCCCGCCGCCCGACGGGGTCATGCCCGCCGCACTCGTGGAATGAAGTTCGTCGCCGGCGTTCTGGGCGGCGAGGGCGGCCTCGTAGCGTTCGGCCACAGTATCGAGCACGATCCGGTCGGCCCGGTCGAACGGCGGTCGACCCGGACGCCGGAGCACACCGAGCACCGCAACGATGCGTCGATCACGCCCGTTCGCCCCGGGCACGGCGGCTCCCGGGAGGCCCCGAGGCGAGGGGGCCGCGTAGATCGGGATGAACCGACCAAACACCCGGCCGGCGTCACGGGCATCGTCTTCGGCCAGTCGGCCCGTTACCGCAGTGACGAGGCCGTCGACGAGGACGGCGTCGAGGACCCCCATATCCACGACCTGGCGAGCGCCGAGCGTTTCGGCCACCGGCCCGGCGGCCGGGGTCCACGGGGCGGACTGGGATATGCCGTCGCTCGATTGGAGCCGCGCCCGGGTGCCGTCAAACGACACACTCCAAATCACACTGCGATCGGCCAACGGGCCAGTGAGCGCAGCCGTGAGCGCATTGGCGGAGGTGGACCGGGTGGTCCGGAGGGCGTCGGTGAGCGACGCCAGCACGCGCAGTGGGTCCGACGTCCATCCCACAGTGGGCAACCCAATGGCCAGCCCGGGCGAGGCGGTGTCGGTTGGGGGTAGTGGCCAGGAACTCGCTACCGTGACCGACGGCACATCGGTTGTCGTGGCTTCGGCTGTGGGGCCCGTTGCCTCAGCGGAGCTGGGAGAGTCGGTCATGGCGTGTGCTTTGCCGTTCGGAACTGAGCCGGGGTCCAACGCTGAACCCCGATACCACCACGAAGAGTAGCAGTGACACCACAAGGAGTGCTTGACATGAAAGAACCTGCGCCGGATCAACTCGGCCCACTGCACGGCATCCGCGTCGTTGAGGCCGGCACGATGATCACCGCCCCGCTCGCCGCCATGATGCTCGGCGATCAAGGCGCCGATGTGATCAAGATCGAGTCACCCGGCATTGGCGACGTGATGCGCTATCTCGGCGAGACGGTGGCGGGAACGTCGGCCCTCTGGCTCACGTGCAACCGTTCCAAGCGGGGGGTGGCGCTGAACTTGGGCGACAGCCAGGGTCAGGTGGTGGCCCGCCGCCTGCTGGCGGGGGCCGATGTGGTCATCCAGAACTTCCGGCCGGGAGTTGCGGACCGGATCGGCATCGGCGAACCGGCTGTTCGGGCCGACAATCCGGGCGTGATCTACGTCTCCATCAGCGGCTACGGCTTTAGTGGCCCGATGGCCGGCCGGCCCGCCTACGACAACATCATCCAAGCGGCAGTCGGGGTAGCGGCGGCCCAGACGGACCCAACGACCGGCCAGTCGAGCCTGATCCGCAACCTCGTCTGCGACAAGATCACGGCCTACACGGTTGCTCAAGCGGCCACCGCGGCGCTGTTTGCTCGCGAACGGCACCACCGGTTGACCGGTGAGCTCGTCGGGCAGCATCTCCGCGTGGCGATGATCGATGCCACCCTCGCGTTCCTGTGGACCGACGCGATGATGGGAGAAACCTTCCTCGACCGTGACCGGGTCACGCCGGGCCCGGTGCTGGGCCAGGCGTACACTCTGGCCAAGACCGCCGACGGGTTCGTGACCAGCACAATGATGACCGACGGGCAGTTCCGGGGCATGGCCAACGCCATTGGCCACCCGGAATGGGCGACCGATCCTCGGCTGCAGAGCGTGCCGACGCGCATGGCCAACATCGACGTGTGGCGCGGCCCGCTGGCCGCGTTCCTCTCGTCGACGGGCACCGACGAGATCGTTCGCCGCTTCGTCGAACATGACGTGCCCTGCTCCGCCGTCACGGGTCTATCCGACGTGGCGTCGCACCCACAGGTCGTGGCCAATGAGACCCTCGTGGAGCATGAACGGGGAGCCTACGGACGTATGCGCGAGCCTCGTCCGCCGGTCGATTTCTCGCACACCCCGGCCCGGATCGGAGCAGTCCCGCCCGCCCTCGGCGCCGATACCGACAGCGTTCTCGCCAGCCTCGGTTACACCCCCGCCGAACTCGCGGCACTCCGCTCGTCCGGCGCCATCGCCTAGGCCCCGGTCCGGATCCAGCGCAGGCCCAACTTTCGGGTCACGCGGGCTCTGCTTGCTGGTAGTTACCGCAGGCCCAACTTTCGGGTCACGCGGGCTCTGCTTGCTGGTTGCTGGTAGTTTCCGCAGGCCCAACTTTCGGGTGCACGCGGGCTCTGCTTGCTGGTTGCTGGTAGTTACCGCAGGCCCAACTTTCGGGTGCACGCGGGCCACGGCCCCCACCCCGCACTCGCCTGGAGTTTCCGCGCCGCTTCGTCCTGGACGGCCGGGGCGGCGTCGTGCGGGAGGCCGGAGTATCCGAGTTTGCGCCATGTGCCGGCGGCGAACTGGTAAGCGCCGAAGTACCCGTTGCCGGTGTTGATGGCGTAGTTGCCGTTCGACTCACACTTGCGCAGTGCCGCCCAGACCGAGTCCGGAATACCTCCACTCGAACCAGCGGCGGCCGGGGCGGCGGTCGACGCCACCGCCGCCGTGTCGAGCGGACGCACGTCGATCGTGGTCGGGGTGGCCGCCAACTTGGCCTTGGCCGGCTTCTTTGTGATGGGCGGGGCGACCGTGGTGGAGACCGGCGCGACCTGGTTCGCGTCGATCACGAAACTCGACGGTTGGCCGGCCCCGGCCGGCGGAGCCGATACCTGGGCGGAGGAAGGGAGGGCCAACGCCGCACTCACGAGAGGCGCGGCGATGGCAAAGCTGAGGACGAAAGACGGGAGTCGGCGCAACGTTTCCTCCGGAAGATTCCAAGGGGGGATGGACAGTTGACTAGCGCGAAGGGCATGAACCCTAGCTGCGACTCGCGAACCATTTGTCCAGGCCATCGGTCGACACCCCGCTTTACGCGCTTTAGTGTGATCGCCGACACGCCACATACCCGGGGCGTGTCACCCACCTACACAAAGGAGCACTCCGTCGTGCTACAGGAATTTAAAGACTTCATCAGCAAGGGCAATCTTGTCGATCTCGCCATCGCTGTTGTGCTCGGCGCTGCCTTTGGTGCGCTGATCGAGGCGTTCATTACCGGCATCATCGGCGGGATAATTGCCGCCATCTTCGGAAAGCCGTCGGTCGGCGATATCGGCTTCGACATCGGCAAGGGTCGTATCCAAGTCGGCTTGGTCCTCAACGCGCTGATCAACTTCCTGATCATCGCCTTCGTGCTGTTCATGGTCGTGAAGGCCTATAACAAGATGAAGAAGTCTGCTCCTCCCGCCGCGCCCACGACCTCCGAGGCTCTCCTCGCCGAGATCCGCGACTCCCTCAAGGCCGGTCGCTAACCCCAACCGCGTTCGCCGGGGCCCGACGGAGTGGCCCTGTGATGTTGATCTAGAAAACGGCCGGCCCTCGGGTCGGCCGTTTCGCGTGGCCGTGGTCTACGCCTTGGCCGGCAACGGCGCCGACATAGCCCAGCCAATGACCGCAGCCAGCGCCTTCGTGGCCGGTCGAACGGCCAGGGGATCGGCAAACGGAAGGACCGGAATGCGAAGGTCTCGGGTGATGCGGCCGGGGAGCAGGCCGACGGCGGCGGCCGCGAGCACGGCGAACGGCGGACGGCTGAGCAGGGGGAGTGGCGGGGTCAGGAGAAATCGGACGGCGTCACGGGCCTGGGTACCCGCTCGAAGCTCAGGTCGGATACCGCGCATCCAGGCGGCCAACTCGGCGACGGATCGGGCGGGTCCGGGCGTGGTCGCCCTCAACATCTCGGCCAACACGGCCTGCTCTGCCACGTAACGATCGGCCGTTTTCGTGGGCAGTGGCGCCGACCCGTAGCGCTGATAGGCGACGAGGAAGCTTTCGGTCAGCGCATGATGGACCCACGCCATGAGGTGGGGATCGTTGGCCGCATACGGACGTCCGTCGGGTGCTGTCCCGGCCACGCGGACGTGGACCCGGCGCACCATGGCGACGGCCTGCTCGGCTTGGGCCGTGGTCCCGAAGGAGGTCGTGCCGACGTATTCCGATGTCCGCCAGAGCCGTCCGATCGGATCGGTGCGATAGGCGGAATGCTCGGCGATGCCAGCCATGGCTAGGGGATGCATCGTCTGGAGGAGGAGCGCCCGAATGCCACCGATGAGCATCGACGCGTCGGCGTGGACCTGCCACGTGGCGCTCCCGGGGCCGAAGAGGCCGGGATCACCGCTGAGCGTGGCGCCGAGGTCGCGCACCGGGGTCCGGTCGCCGACCAACTGGTGACGTATCACCTCGGCCAACTGGCTCCGCACGCCTTCAAGAACGCCCATCACTTGAGCGTATGCCCAAACCGGGGTCTGTGGTCAGCCAGGCGCCGTGCCGTTCGCGCGTCGGTTCAGCCGATGCGCAGCACGACGACCCCGACGGCGGTCATGGTGGCGATGAGGACCCACGAGGCCAATCCGAGCACAAGCGGGCGAGGGCCAATGGCGCGGAGTTTGCGGACGTCGACCCCGGCCCCCAGCCCAACCAGGGCGGCGGCCAACAGCACCCGTTCCACGTTCTTGGCCTGACGGAGAAAATCGACCGGCAGGTTGAACGCCGAATTGAGGACGACCATGGCGAGGAACCCGGCCACGAACGCCGGCACGATGGGTGGCCGCTTCGTCGTAGCGCTGGCTCCGCCGGGCGCCGCGTCGGCCTGACGACGGCGCCACACACTCACGCCGGCCACCAGCGGGGCGAGCATCACCACGCGGGTGAGCTTGACCACAATGGCGGCCTCCCGGGCCGCGTCGGACGTGCGCGACGCGGCCGTCGCGACGGTCTGGGCCACGTCGTGCACGCTGGCCCCAACCCAGGTGCCGAAGCGCACATCGCTGAACCCGAGGGCGTGGCCGATCGACGGAAGTACGGCGATAGCCAGGCTCCCGCAGATAGTCACGAGACCAATGGCGTAGACCGTGTCGTCGTCGTCGGCGCCACTCACCGGACGCATGGCGGCGACGGCCGACGCGCCGCAGATCGAAAAACCGGTGGCCACGAGCAGCCGCAGCCCGGGTGAGAGGCCGAGACGTTTGCCCAGCCACTGTGTGCCGAAGAACGTCACGGTCGTGGTCACCAGGACCAGGGCGACGCCCTTGAGCCCGAGATCGCGCAGCTTGGTCAACGAGAGCTGCAGGCCGAGGATGACGATGCCGATTCGCAGGAGCCGCCGCGCCGCGTACTGCAGACCCGGACGGGCGAGGTCGGGCAGAACGCGGAGGTTGGTCAGCAGGGCGCCGATGAGCACGGCGGCGACGAGCGGCGACAGCACGATTGGGGTGTGCGCCTTGACCAGCTTTTCGAGGGCGAAGGCGATGGCGACGACGATGCCGGCGAGGCCGAGTCCGGGAAGCTGGGCTCGGGTCGGCACGAGCCGTCATGGTAGACCGCGGGTTCGTCGCCCAGACTGATCAGGTGACTGATCAACCGCTTCCTTCGTTTGCCGGCCTCCGCCAGGACTATCGCGTCGGTGAATTGGTGGAGGGCAACGTTGACGCTGATCCGTTTGCGCAGTTCCGTCGTTGGTTCGACGATGCGTTTGCCGCTCGCCTCCCGGGCGGTGATGAACCGCACGCCATGACGTTGGCCACCGTGCTCGGAGGGCAGCCGATGACGCGCATCGTGCTGCTGAAAGGACTCGACGACGACGGTTTCGTATGGTTCACGAACTACGAAAGTCAAAAGGGTCGGGCCCTTGCTCTTGAACCCCGCGCCGCGTTGAACTTCTACTGGGGAACGCTTGAGCGTCAGGTCAATGTGATTGGTGTCGTCGACCGGGTGACGAGCGAAGAAAGCGACATCTATTTCCTCTCGCGGCCGATCGGCTCGCGTATCGGGGCGATAGTAAGTGCGCAGAGCACAGTGATTCCGGGGCGAGCCGTGCTCGAAGACGCCGCCGCGAACTTGGCCGAGCGACCCGGCGACGAACTCCTCCGACCGCCCTCGTGGGGTGGCTTTCGACTGCGGCCCCTATCGATCGAGTTCTGGCAGGGTCGACCCTCTCGATTGCATGACCGGTTGCGCTTTCGACGTGAGACATTGGCAACGATGGACTGGAAGATTGAGCGTCTCGCTCCATAAGCGTGCTTAGGGAGAGATTGAGAAGCGCACGTGAGCATCGAGGCCAAGATCGCGAGTGCGCACGATGACCCGCTTTGCTCCGGTGGCAACGTACACCTGCGTATTTCCGTCGATGGAGGAGTGCAGTCCGGTCGTGTCGACGACAAGCACGCCGTCGATCCAGATCGACAGTTCATCGTCGGCGTCGAAGTCCAAGAACACGATACCGCCAGCGAAGGAAACGACTTTCGTGTAGGTCGTGTTGAACACGTCGCCCGACACGTTGTTCGGCTGGTTCTGTCCCCAGTCCTCGTTCACCTCACCGCTGATGGTGAAGTGCGTGCCGGAACATTTGACCAATTCCGCGCGGTTCGAATAGTCCTGTGGTTTTGGAGCGGATTCGGCCGTGTTCGCCCGCCATGGAGAAATGTTGCTGTTCCCTCATGGACCGGCCGGGCAATGGTCAATATGGATCGAATGACTCAGGGTCCGGTAGCTTCAGATGCATCGTGACCGACCGAAAATCCGCCGCCGTCATGGTGGCCGAAGAGATCAACCGTGTGCGGTCGTCTGGCCCGCCGAGAGTGCCCTTCGTTGTGGGAATCGGCGGCTCGGTCGCCGTCGGAAAATCAACGCTGGCCGCAGCTGTGGCGAGCCAATTGACCACCATTGGTGGCGAGAGGGCGATCATTTTGGGAACCGACGGTTTCCTGTTTCCCAACGCGCGGCTACTCGAGCACGGATCGATTGATCGCAAAGGCGAGCCCGACACCTACAACGAGGCCGCGTTGCTCGACGTGATCGCCGACATGCGTTCGGGTCGGACCATGGTTCGAGTTCCAACGTATTCGCACCGCACCTTCGACGTCGGCGATTCGGTCACCGTTACCGTCGGGTCGGTGGTGATCGTCGAAGGCGTGAACGCGCTGCAATCCAGCCTGGTCTCGGCCTACGACGTGTCGTTGTATCTCCACGCCGATGAAGGCGTCGTGCGCGACTGGTACGTGGAGCGATTCATCGGTCTCATCGAGGCGGCCGAGGTCGACGACCAGAGCTACTACCGGCGCTTCGTCGATCAATCGGCGGCGCAGCGCGGCGAAACGGCTCGTTTGGTCTGGGACAGCATCAATGCCCCGAACCTGCATCGTTTCGTCGCCCCCACGCGGGAACTGGCCGATGTCGTCGTCCACCTCGATGCGACCCGTAGCGTGCTGTCGCTCGAGCGCCGCCGCGTAACTTTGTAGAGTCGCGAGACCCTCAGCGGGTCACACCAGGAACGTCGTGAACTGCCAGGCTCTGTTTGTCGCGAGACCCTCAGCGGGTCACACCAGGAACGTCGTGAACTGCCAGGTCTCGTCGGCGTCATCAAGGCGTATCTCCGGTCGGGCAAAGCGAGCAAACAACTCTGACTCAGCCCGATTGGCCAACGGCGTCCAGTCGTTGGGCTCCGAGTGATAGGAGCCGAGGTAGGGCTTGGCGATCTCGAGGATGCGGGTGTGGTCGAGGTCGTCGGGCACACAAATGCCCCGCTCGGGGTTCTCGATCATCCAGACCACCGCCGCCATGACCGAAATGGCGACCTGTACGGTCGTGGCACTTTGGCCGGGGACGAGGGCGCGGGCTTCGTCGATGGTCAGCACCGAGCCGGTCCACCAGCTCGTGTACGGGTGACCCATCAGCAAGATGCCCATGGCGTCGGCCCCGCCGGGCAGAATCTCGTTGTTCAAGATGCGCTGGCGGGCCGGCATGACGAGATGGTTCTGACGCAGCTCGTGAAGCGACGCGATGGCCGAGTCGCTCGGACAATACGTGTAGTGAACGGTGGGTCGATAGGCGGCGCGGTCGCCGTCCCACACGGTGAGGTGGTCACTGATGGTGAAGGCCTCGCCGTGGCGGATCACCATGCCGTGGATCTCGCCCAACGGGGTCCATGAGCGGACGAAGGTGTCCATGCCCATGCGGGCCAGGGCGATCTGGTTCGACGGACCCGACTGATGCAGATATGCGTCGGCCGGAAGACGCCGTTCGTGGGTACCCCACCCGAGCTCAGCCGGGGCGACCCCCTCTTCATAGAGCCCTTCGACGCTCCACGTGTTCACGAACTCACCCGGCTGCTTGGGTTGGTCGGTGATCTGGGTGTCGCGCTCGGCGATGTGGATGACCTTCACGCCGAGGTGCATGGCGACTTCGTTGTACCGGGACCCGTCGAGGGCGTCGGCGATCACTTCGGCCGTGGCGGCGTCGACCTTGGCCTCGGCAATGGCGCGGCGACCAATCGTGGTCAGTGCATCCTTCGTGAGGTGCGACACCAAGCCAGGATTGGCACCGTGTTCGAGCACTGCGGTGGGGCCGGGGGTGGACCAGCTGGCCTTCATCCGCCGGATTTCCATATGGCGGACATAGAGACTGCGCTCCCGGGGGTCTTGGAACTCAGCGTCGGTGTAGGCGTCCCACTTCTCCACGCTGGTGTCGAGGTACCGAACCCCGGCCTCATGGCACCACTGCAGAATTTCGACGGCATCGATGTTCCACGCCAGGTTCAACAAGATGTCGCCAGCGCAGAGGTGTCGGCCGAGGACCTCACCAAGGTTGTGCTGCTCGACCCGGTCGATCACGTAGGTGACGCCCTGGGCGATCTCGCTGCTGATCCGGGCCCGGTTGTCGACGAAGTCCATGACCGTGATCTGCGCCGCGCCGGTCACGTGGCGCAGCAGCAACGGCAGGGTGCACTGGGCGACCGAGCCACAGCCGAGAACGAGGATGCGACCGGTGAACGGAACGCGGGGCGCCAATGTGTGCTCCATCAGGAGAGCTCCTTTGGACGGGGGTGAGTGTGCGAACAGTGGACGCGCATTCCGGTCGGTCATGACTGGCCGCCGGGCAACGATCCGTCTGTGGCGCGAGTTCGGCCCAAGGACGGCCCGTGAACCTTAGTGGCCCGATTTCCGGTCCTGAGAAAAACGTTTAGGTCTTCAGACGGGGTGCCGATGCTGCATGCATCCGTTGACTTCCGGACGTTGCCGTTGCGGCGTTTGTGTCAGCCAAAGATCCATGTCACCTCTGAAGGGGAACAATGCTCCTCGATCACGCCCTCCCGAATGCTGCCGACGACGCCCCGATGCGTCGCGGCGAGCGTCGGAAGCAACATACGAAGCGCCGCCTCCTCGATGCGGCTGCGGAGACCTACGCCCTGATGGGCGTGGAGGGCGCGACGATCAGTGCGATCACCGAACGGGCCGACGTTGGCCTCGGCACGTTTTACCTGCATTTCGAGGACAAGGACACGATTGCCGCAACGGTGTCCGGCATCATCGTCCGAGCCATTCTCGTCACCGAATCGACGCTGGCATCCGAGCGCAGTGAGGCCGGTGCGCCCATCGATCGACTCGTGCTCCTGGCCCGTGTCGTGATCGACGCCGCCGCCTCGTCGCCCGGCCTGTTTTGCGCCCTGCTCACATGGGAAGGCTCCCGCAACGGTTCCGCCCTCACGCACCCGACCATGCGCGACCTCCTGACCCCCGAACTGGCCGCCCGGATCGCCACGGGGGTGGCTGCTGGTCAGTACCGGATCGAAGACTCGACGATCACTGCTCACGCCATCCTCGGCATTCTCTCCTCGTGCATCCCGGCATGGACGGCTACCGGCCGCGCCGACTGGGACACTCTCGGCGGTTTCGTGGAGCGCTCCGTGGCCGGCATGGTCGCCGAACCTCGCTAAAAGGTCCCCCAAGTCCCTAGGTCCCCCAAACGAAACGCAGCCCCGGCGTGGTGGCCGGGGCTGCGTTTTGTGTGTGGCGGAGAGGGTGGGATTTGAACCCACGGAACCTTGCAGTTCAACGGTTTTCGAGACCGTCCGATTCGGCCGCTCTCGCACCTCTCCAGCGGCGATAGACGCTAGCCGACGCGTAGCCCCGTCGGCCGATGCGATTCTCCCTCCCTCCGCCGCCTCCGCCCCCGCCTCCCTCCTCCGCCAAGTGTGGACTGTGCGTCCGTCTGTGGACGGCTGGCCGCACGCCTTATCGTCCACACTCGGCCGCACAGTCCACACTTGGGCGGAACTGGGCGGACTCTGACGCGGCGGTGCCGCTGGGAGTGGACGGCCAGACGGTCTGCGGCACACGAGCGTCCTCACTGAGAGCTGCTGCCTTCCGGCCCTGACTCGGTTCATGGGGTTCACGTTGCGCAGGACCCGACCGCCCACACCGAACGGCACCGGCGCGTCGTCGGCGGGGGCAGCAACGGTCTCGTTGCTCGGCGTGCAGGTACCGTCCGTCAGCTAAAGTCTTCTCGCTGCTGGAGAGGTGCGAGAGCGGCCGAATCGGACGGTCTCGAAAACCGTTGAACTGCAAGGTTCCGTGGGTTCAAATCCCACCCTCTCCGCCACGTGACGTCGAATCGGCCCGGGCCTTGGTGGTCCGGGCCGTTTGCGTTGGAAGCTGTCGGCCCGGCACCGACGAACGTCCGCCACGGCCCGAGTGCCTCAGCCCGGACGCGTACGCAGCCTCGGTTTGGGGAGAAACCGAGGCTGCGACGATTAGGGAGAGTGTTTCCCGGACTGGTGCGGTGTTTCAGGCGTGTTCGCAGACCATCCCGGAGACGGAACGCTCGATGAACCCGCCGAGCGTTTCCCAGTCGGTACGTCCGGTAGCTGTCCATGCCGGGATACAGGCGGAGAGCACCCCGAGAATGGCGTGCGCAGTGATCGTGGAGTCCTCGATGCGGTACTGCCCGGTTTCGACACCTCGGGCGATTCGCATGGCCAATTCGGGGGTGAGGAGGTCACGCATCGTTGGATGCGACGACGACGGGGCGTTCCGCGATCCTTCCCAGGTGAGCAGTGCGCAGAACAGTCCGGGCGAGGTAGCGGCGGCGTCGATGACGACTCGGGCGAGCAGCACGAGGC
>JAYSTV010000686.1:0-1924 GCA_043719425.1 Acidimicrobiia bacterium
TCAGCACCGGTCTCCTCCGGCTGCGCCCGGCCCTCGATGCAGTCGACGAAGTGGGCCATCTCCCCGGTCCATCCCCACGTGCGGGCTTCGTCGTGGGCGACGAACGTCCACCCGGTGGTCTGCTCGACCTTCTCGGCGGCGTACCCGACACCGACGTCGGAATACACGAGCATCGCTTGGCCCCGGGCCAGGTCAGCCGAGACGGAACCCTTGGTGCCCAAAACCTCGATCCGTTCGTCGATTCCTCCGGGCGCCGCCCACGACGAATCGATCACGGCAAGAGTTCCCGTGTCGAACCCCAGGGTGACCGACGCATGGTCGTCCACCACCCCCGCCCGGTGCTTGAAGATCCCCAGGCGAGCGTGCACCGAAACGACCGCCGGTCGATCGAGCAGCCAACGGGTGAGCTCGATGCCATGGCAGCCCATGTCGAGCAGAACGCCGCCGCCGGAGAGCAACGGGTCATGAAACCAGGATGCGTGCGGTCCTCCATGACGTTCGTGGTGCTGCACCTGAATGATCGTCCCGAGCGCCCCGCTGCGGATCAGCTCCCGGACCTTCCGGTAGCGCGGCGCGAAGCAGAGCTGTTCGGCGTAGAAAAGATGAACCCCGGCAGCACGGCACGCCTCGATCATGCGATCGGCCTCGCCGAGATTCATGGCGAGCGGCTTCTCACAGATGACGTGCACACCGGAGCGGGCCGAAGCAAGGGTGGCGTCGTGGTGGAGCCGGTTGGGCATGGCGAGCGAGATGGCATCCAGGCGCGCTTCTGCGAGCATGGCTGCTACGTCCACATACGGAGTGCAGTTCCATCGTTCAGCAAATACAGTGCGGGACGATTCCGTCGCCGAGACGACACCGACGACCTCGGCCCGACCGGTGCCGGCGAGTCCTTCGGCGTGCAGATTGGCGGCGAACCCGGCACCCACGACACCAACGCGGATCATTGCGTCGGCTCCACCCGGGGGAGGGCGTTGACCATCGCCCACGCGTCCGCCACGTCCGACTCGGTGATCTCCTGGAGATCGGCCGCACCGACGTCGAGCCGCTCATCGCGTGCGTAGTTGCGCAGACAAAGAAGTGTGTTGCTGAACTCGTCCGCCGTGATGCCGAGGTCCTCCGGGTGAGCCCGTGTGCCGCATCGACGGACGATGTCGGCCGCCCAACCCGGCCGGTTGCCTTGCACCGACGAGAGCGCTACGACAGCAAAGGAAATGAGCTCGCCGTGCACGTGATGGGCACCGGTTGCGTGCTCGTAGGAGTAAGCCCAGAAGTGCTCGCTCCCCTCCTCGAAACGACTGTGGTGAGCTTCGGCGCACGCCGCACCAATTCGCCGGTAGGCATCGGCCATCCACCGGACCCCGTCGGCGGTGACGGCCCAAACGTCGGCGGTTCCGGCGTCGAGCTCGTCGAGCAGTGAACGTCCGAGCTCGGCCAGATCTTCGCGCCACGGGTGACCGTGCCCGGCGTCGCTGGCCGCCTTCCAGTCCCACAGCCCGGTGTGGCACGACAGGATGTCGCCGATGCCACTTCGGTTCAATCGCCGGGGAGCCGAACGGATCACATCGACGTCGATCACCACCCGGGTCGGGACAATGCTTCCGACATAGCGGACCCTGCCGTCGATCCGCACACCGATCGCATCGGTGAAGCCGGCGTCGACCGACGTGATCGTCGGCATCTGCAGGAGAGGGCGATGCGTCTTCCACGCCAGGAACTTCGCCGTGTCGAGGGCGGTGCCGCCACCGATGCCAACGACGATCTCACCGGAATCGGCCGGGTCGACGAGGGTCTCCAGGTGCGAAAGATCCATGTCCCACGCGGCAACGGTCCGAGCCGGCCGCGGTGCCTGAGCGACCAGCGCCGACCACGGAGGATCGTTCACCACGGCGGTGTACGGAACGCCGAGTCCGCCGAGCACGTC
>JAYSTV010000687.1:0-4656 GCA_043719425.1 Acidimicrobiia bacterium
GCGGCGAATCCATCGGCGTTCTTCACGTCGTTGAACACGCCGTCAAGAATGGCAATGCCAGCCTCCCTGGCGGCGAGGATCGCCGTTGCGAGATAGGGCGTGAGCGCGGCCCGACCGGTGGACCTGAGTTCCTTGGCCAAGTCGTTGGTGCCCATGACCAACACGTTGACGCGAGGGTGGGCGGCGATGGCTCGCACGTCGAATATGGCGGTCGGCGTTTCGACCATGGCCCAGATGCTCATGGCAGAAGGGGCGCCGGCTTGGTCGAGTGCCTGGGCCACAGCGTTGAGCGCGTCGACGGAGTTGACCTTGGGGATCACGACGGCCGCCGCTTGTGACGTTGCTGCCGCAGCGAGATCTGCAGCCCCCCACGGGGTGTCGAGGCCGTTGCAGCGAATGGTGATCTCCCGTGATCCATAGGCGCCCGACATCGCTGCGGCGACAGCGTTGGTGCGTGCGGCATCTTTCGCATCAGGAGCGACGGCATCTTCGAGGTCGAAGATCAACGCGTCGGCGGGAATCGATTGGGCCTTCTCCAGGGCGCGTTCGTTGGCGGCGGGCATGTAGAGGACCGAACGTCTCGGCCGAAGATCTGCAGACTGATGATCAGTGGACATATGAATATCCTCAGAATCCGTACGATGCCGCGAGCTGAGGATCACGTGCTGCCAGTTGTCGGGCCAGCTCGACGACCACCCGGCACTGCTTGACCGAGGCGTCGTCTTCCATCTTTCCGTCGAGCATCAGGGCGCCGGTGCCGTCACCCATTGCGTCGATCACTCGTTGGGCCTGGGCCACATCCGACGGTCGCGGCGAGAAGACCCGCTTGGCGATGTCGATCTGCACGGGATGAAGCGACCACGCACCGACGCAGCCGAGTAGGTAGGCGTTACGGAACTGATCTTCACAGGCGACGGTGTCTTTGATATCGCCGAACGGTCCGTAGAACGGCAGGATGCCGTGCATCACGCAGGCATCGACCATACGGGCCAAGGTGTAATGCCACAGGTCTTGCTGATGGGTGGCCCGCGGGGCGTCGGGCTCACCGGGCTTCGGATCGTCGCGCACCACGTAGTCGGGATGTCCACCACCCACGCGGGTGGTCTTCATGCGACGGTTGGCGGCGAGGTCCGCCGGACCAAGTGACAGTCCTTGCATGCGGGGTGACGCACCGCAGATCTCTTCGACGTTGGCCATCCCTCGAGCCGTCTCGAGAATCGCGTGCACGAGCAACGGCTTGGTGAGCCCGGCCTTCGCTTCGAGCTGGGCAAGAAGTCTGTCCACATAGTGAATGTCCTCAGCACCTTCGACCTTGGGGATCATGATCACGTCGAGCTTGTCGCCGATCTCGGTGACCAGCGTGGTGAGGTCGTCGAGCGCCCACGGCGAGTCGAGACTGTTCACTCGGGTCCACAACTGCGTGTCACCCATGTCGACGGTTTGACCGACCTGCACAAGACCGGCCCTCGCCACTTCTTTGTCCGACGCTGGGACGCCGTCTTCAAGGTTACCGAGCAGGATGTCGACGGTCGGCGCGATCTCGCCGATCTTGGCCACCATCTTGGCGTTCGATGGCGGGAAGAAGTGAATCATCCGACTCGGGCGAAAGGGCACCTCGCGAACCGGCAGTGGTGCTCCGACGGCGAGAGGTTTGAAGAAGTCTTTAGCGCTACGCATGAGCCGACCAAACTACGGCCCGGCTCATCGGTTCCGCCATCTCGCTGCGGTCGTGGTCGTGCTCGGCGCATGCCCGCCGGCCGGTTTCAGTTGTCAAGGAACGGGTGACGACTCAGGTGTTGCGGTCGGGGTAGGGGTCGGGTCGTCCGACGGCGGCGCAGAGTTGGCGGTGGCGTTGTTGCAACTCGCGGTCTGGTCGTGCGGGTTGCGTTGGTGGCCAGGGTGGGAAGGTTTCGCCGTCGACGGTCCAGGTTCCGTTGGGTTGTCGGGTGATCCCGGTCCCGGTTTCGTGGCGGTGTCTGTGACAATCGGTGCCGCAGAGCAGCCGTAGGTCGGCGACGTCGGTGCGACCGCCTTCGTCCCATTCGACGATGTGGTCGGCGTCGCACCGGGACCACGGGGCTTCGCATCCGGGTTTCACGCAGAACCCGCCATCGCGAAGCGCCAACGCCAGTTTTTGGAGTGGGCTGGCGAACCGGCGGGATCGGCCGAATTTCATGATGGCCCCGTCGGTGGCTTGAATCGCCGCATAGATATCGGTCCGCGGATCGTCAACAAGTTTGAGGGCGTCTTCGGTCGGGATCGGCCTGACCCCAAGGATTTGGCATTCCAAGGTTTCGGCTTGCATGGTGACAATCAGTGCGGTCCTCGTGGACCCGCCGGTTGCAGTGCCGTTCATAACGGCGACGAGGGCGTCAGCGAGGCGTTGTTCGCGGGGTTCGTCATCATGGCCACCGAGCGTTTCGGCCCGTTCCGGGTGAGCGGCGAGCCACGCCGCGTCGCAGGCGTTATTGAGTGTGGCTTTGACCTGTTCGCCTTCCAGCGTCGGCAGGATTACGCGCATCCCAACACAGCCATCATCAGTTTTGAAGAACTTGACCGACCGCGCCCGACGCTGACGGTCGCGGATGCCTTTAGCGTCACGAGCAATCAGATACTTCGCCACCGTCCTGCCGAAGTCATCGGGCGACACGCTGGGCGCCAAAGCAAGCAGTTCGACGGCCTCGTCGTTGTCAGTGATCGGTTTGAGGTGACGGAGGTGTTCACCGGTCACGGAACCATCCGCCAACGCGTCACCGGCACCCTGAACTCGCCCGACGATGTCGGCCACGTCTTCGGTTTTTCGAGCTTCAGCGTTCGACATCCCGAATCCGCGAGCCAACGTCGCTTTCGTGTCGCGACCGGTTTCGGTCTTCAACACACCAACCAGAACTGCTTCGAGAGCGGCGATCTCACCACGAAGCCGCCGAAGCTGCTGCAGGCCGACCTTGGCGGTAGTGGGGTCCCAGTCCACGGCCAAACCGCGAGGCGGGCAGAGAAGCATGAGTGCCTCGATCTGTTCCTCAGCGACGTTGGTCATGTCTCCAGCATAGAACAGACGTTCGTACATGTCAAGTGATTCGTTCGAGATTTCTCTCGACGACATCTCCCGCACTTTCGCATCGCCGCAGCAGTGCGGCCGACGACACTTCAGAGCACCGCTGCCCGTCGAAGCTTGCGTGAGTTCAGGCGGCCGGCCGGCCGGATTGCCGGAGAATCGTTGTCCATGGATGGCGGCGGGCGCCAAGCGGGAGGAGTCGTCGCAGGATCGCGCGTTGAAGCGCTGGTTTTGTGCCTACGACGCACGCTCCGGCGGCTAGAAACAGGGCTTCGGGATCGTTGGGGGAATATGTTCTGTTCGCGGATCGGGCCAGGTCGAATGCGTGCAAATGCCATTCGGTTGCGGCAACTCCGAGGTGTAGTCCGACAGTCACGGTACCGAACGGGTAACTGAAGGGGGTGTCCCAGTGAGCGACGGCGCGCGTTAGATACGCGGTTGCGAATTTTTCGAACCCCTCGATCGCCTCAGGACCGTCGACATGTCGGAGTCCCCGGAGCTCTCGGTCGTTGCGCTCGTCGAGGGCCGATTCAGCGAACGGCCTGGACACATCTCCCGTGAGTGCGCGGTCGAGCCAGCTATCGTACCAACGCGCTACTGCGAGCACGTGCCGTGCCGTGTCGGCTGCGGTCCACTTGCCACACGCCGGTCGTGTCCACCGCTGTGCATCAATGCCCGCAGCCACGATCGCGCTCACGCCCTCTCGGTACAGAGTTGCGACAACGTTGCGGTCCATGCGGCTTCCTTCAAGTAGAGAATATGTTCTAGATAACTAGAGCGTAGTCTCTACATGTGGTAGCAGTCACCAAGTTCACCGAAGACGACCTCCTCGATGCAGCGGAAAACGTGATCGCCGCCGCTGGTGTCGACGCATCGTCGATCGCCGCAATAGCGCGCGCCGCTGGCGCGCCGAGCGGCTCGATTTACCACCGGTTCCCAACCCGCAAACACTTACTCGGTGCGCTCTGGGTGCGTATCGCCACGAGCTACCGGATCGCCCTCACCGACGCAGTGAGCACCTCTGCCTCCGAGCCGGACAGGCTCGCCGAGACCGTCGTGAAACGCACCTTTGCCTGGGTCGACGAACACCCGTCACGAGCGGAACTCCTGATGCGGTTCAGAACAGAAGATTTCGTGCCCGGAGATTGGCCCCAGACCGTGCTCGATCAGATCCAAGCCACGAATGCCACGCTCTCGAACGTCCTTTTTGTACTTGCCGGCCAGCTGGAACTCGACCCCCTCGACGTCACCCTCGCGCTGATCGATATCCCTGCGACCGCGGCGCGGCGAAGCCTCCTCTTACGCAATGCGGCCGCGACCGTGCACCTCCAAAAACGAGCAATCCAACTCAGTCGTTCGCTGCTCCATCCGGAACAGTCCACACCTCACGAATCACGCCGATGAATACACCAGAGCATCGGGTTCTTCGGCCCCGATCCTCGCCATCGCATCCCGACTATTCACCCTGAGCTACGTTCGCAGCGTGGCCATGAAGCCGACATTCACACTGTTTTGCGGCCTGCCAGGGTCAGGAAAGACGACGCTCGCAAAGCGCATCGAAACGGCGGGAGGCGGCATCCGAATTTGTACCGACGACTGGC
>JAYSTV010000688.1:0-4653 GCA_043719425.1 Acidimicrobiia bacterium
ACCCGGCCGAGGTGCGTTTCTACGGTTTTGACGGAGAGGTAAAGCTGCTCAGCAATCTCGGCGTTGGTACATCCCTCCAACATCAGCGCCACCACTCGCCGTTCGGCTGGACTGAGCACGGGGTCTGCCTCTCCGGCGATGGCGGGGTGGCGTTCGATCAAACGTCGTTCGTCGCCCGCGGCACCAATTGACGAATACAGAACGCGGGCGGCCTCGGCGAACGACCGAGCCCGGCGATCCTGATTGGTCGAGCACAGATCGGCGATGAGCGCAAAGGCGTCAGCAGCCGGTGTGGCGAAGAGCGCCCCGGCCCGTTCAATGGATTCAGCCAGATCGATGGCCTCGCTGAGATCGTTTCGTGACACTGCCTGGGCCAGGGAAATAGCCATGTGATCAAACGGATTTGGGGCGCGAAGTTCGCCGATCCTGGTCATAAATTCAGCGCGTATCGCGTCATCATCGATGGCCAGGAAGAGCGATCCGACCGGAAGGGCAAACAGGTTGAGATGCCCTGTTGTGCCCTGTTCGGCGATGTAGCGCCAAACATCCAATAGGCGAAGCGCAGCGCGTTCGGGTGCGATCGTTCGATCGGCGCGAAGTCGCGCAATAGCGAGATGGGCCCATCCGAGCGGAACCCCACGCAAGAGCGCCGCTTCAGCGTTGCGTAGATGATCGGCGGCCAGATTGAGTTCACCAAGACGGTCCGCCGCCACGCTGAGCTGGCCATGGGCCCACACACCAACGAGGCCACCAGTGAACGGATCGCTACGAGAGAGCGCGGCATGGGCGTGATGAAACACCTCGCCCAGATTTCCTCGCCAATGGTGAAGATCGGTGGCCACCATATGGAACAGTGGGGCGGCAATAGCATGACCGCTTTTCTCGCCGAGTTCGATTCCGGTAGCGATGGACCGGGCACCGCTGGCAACATCTCCCGCCGTCACCTGGGCCAAAGCCAGCACGAGCCACGAGAGTGCCACGAGATCCGGCAGTCCAGTGGCCAACGCCCGTTCGTTGGTTGTCTTGGCGAGGGCGAGGCCAACGGCGGCCTCCCCCCGTTCGATATGGAGCCACGCTCGTATTCCACTCACGGACGCGAGGGTGATGCAATCGCCGTTGGCGGCTGCTTCGACCTCGTTGACAACGTGCTCCACCGCTTCGAGCCCACCTGCGCCGTACTGGCTGAACGCCTCCCAGATTCCCAACGGCGAACCATCGCCGACGCGATTCGCCAACCGGAAACTCTTGACGGCCGGGCCGAGTCTGCCGTTGAGCAATTCGGCCCGACCCATCAAAAGGTGCAGCGTGGCCTGGTCGGTGGGGTCACGCAGGTGTGGCAGGAGTGCAGCACCTCGGGCGATTGCTTGTGCCGGCGAGCCGGAGTCCAGGGTGATGCGCAGAGCCTCGAGTTCGGACGCAGGGTCGGCAAATTCTTCACCACGTACGATGCCCGACACGTTGGTCAGCTTACCGGCGTCCCGCGTGAGTCCATGGGGGCGCGGCGGTACTCTGACGGCATGGCCAACGATGAGCTTGTCGACATCGTTGACGATTTCGACCGCGTCGAACGGATCGCAACACGGTCCGAGATGCGTCGCCACAATTTGCGTCATCGCGGTGTCGGTATCGCCGTGCTGGACTCCGAGGATCGCCTTCTCATCCACCGTCGCGCCGACAGCAAAGACGTGTGGCCCGGATACTGGGATATGGCCGCGGGCGGGGTGCTGCAATCGGGAGAGTCCTACGTCGACGGCGCGCATCGCGAACTGGAGGAGGAGCTTGGTATCGGCGACGCGGTGCTGCACTTCGTCGGCGAACAACGCTTCGAAGACGATGCCGTCAACGTGATCACGCACTGCTTCATCGCCCGACACGACGGTGACATCGTGTTCAACGATGGTGAGGTGGCCGAGGCCCGGTGGGTGACCGCCGAGGAATTCATGGAGCTGGTCGACGTGCTCACGTGGTGCCCGGATTCACTCTCGATGGTGCCTGGTGCCGTGATGGCCCACGTGGAACGGTGGCGCTACGCCCTCACCGCACCAGCGGACCCGACCGCGGACCCACCGGCGGGCGGCGATGACCGGAGCGATGCGGCCGAACGGTAACGGGGCGCTACGGTGCCTGCCGTGCCGACCACCCGCCAGCGTTGGGCCACCGTCGCCACGGTGGTGCTGGCGGTATGGATCGGTCAGAGCTTCGCTCGCTTCAGCTTCGGGTTGCTGCTCCCGGCGATGAAAAACGACCTGCGCATGTCCTACGGACTTGCCGGTTGGCTCGGCACCATCAACCTTGCCGGCTATCTCGTCGGAACGATCTTCGCCACATGGGCGTCGCTGCGAATTCCGCCGCATCGACTCATCCAGTTCGGAGTATGTGTGTCGACCAGTGGCGTCGCCGTTCTCGCTGCCACCCGCAGTACTCCGGTTCTTCTGCTCGGCATGGCGCTCGGTGGCGTGGGCGGAGCGTGCTCCTGGATCCCCGCTCCGGCCGTGGCGGCAAGCGTGTTCCCGCCGCATCGACGCGGGTTCGCCATGGGCCTGTGCTCCGGTGGCATCGGTGCCGGCATCGTGGTCGTGACGCTGTCGACGACCACGTTCCGGCACTTCGCTGACAACGGTGGGCTCTGGCGGCCGATCTGGTTGGCCGAAGCGATCGTCGGTGTCGTCGCCATCGTTGCGTCGTTCGTGGTGCTGAAGCCGATGGCCATCATCGCGGGATCTCCGCCAAAACTGTCCGTGCTGCGACGCGTGCCTCATTGGTGGATCCCGACGGTGGCGTACACGTTCCTCGGCCTCGCCTACGTGTTGTTCACCACGTTCGTTGTCGCGGCGTTGGAGCAAGACGCTGGTTTCGCCACGGGGCACGCCGCCGCAGTCTTTGCCCTCCTCGGTTTGGGCAACGCGGTTGGTGCCCTCGGTATCGGGCGATTGTCCGATCGTCTCGGCCGGCGGGTCACGATGTTCACCTCCTTCGCTCTGGCCGGCGCGGGATGTCTGGCCGTGTTGAGCGGCACGGAACCGCTGGTGTCGATCGCCACGGTCGGCTTCGGCGCCGGAATGGCTGGGGGCATCGTGTCGATCTCGTCGTACATCGGCGATCACGTGCGACCGCAGGACTTTTCGGCGGCATTCGGTGTCATCACCGCCTGCTTCGGAGCGGCGCAGATGATCGGACCTCGACTCGGCGGGTGGATGGCTGATCATCTCGGCAGCTTCACGTGGGTCTTCGTCCTGGCCGCGGCGTTGTGGTTCGCCGGCTCGGCTCTCGCCACCCAACTTCCGAACACTCGACAACAACTGCGAGACTGCGTCTAAGGTGCTGCGCTGCTCCGCTGGCGCTTCGCTGCTCGCCCGGAGGCCGACCTGGCGCCGTTGATTCTCGTGAACGAGACTCGGCCGTATGACCACCATCAAGCCATGGCAGGGAGACCAGTGCTCACTGGTCGACGCATTCCGCGCCGGGGAGCGGTCGCCGGCCGAGGAACTCGACGCGGTCTACGCCGCCATCGAGACGAGCGACCTTAACGCCTTTTCGTTTCTCGATCCCGAACGAGCTCGAACAGCGGCCGCCCATGCCGATGTGTCACTGCCGTTCGGCGGTGTGCCTCTTGGCGTGAAGGAGCTCTCGAATGTTGCGGGCTGGCCGGCCACCGAAGCGAGCGTCCCCCTGCGTGATCAGGTGGCCGCACAGACCTCCACGATGGTGCAGCGACTCATCGACGCCGGTGCGGTTCCGGTCGGCCTCACGACGGCATCGGAGTACGGCGGGGTCAACGTCACTCGCACCGTCCTGAACGGCACGACACGCAATCCCTGGAACCCGGCTCACACGCCCGGGGGCTCGTCGGGCGGGTCGGCCTCGGCCGTGGCCGGTGGCATCCTCACCGCAGCAACGGCCGGAGATGGGGGCGGCTCGATTCGCATTCCGGCCGGGTTCTGCGGTCTCGTCGGGCTCAAAGTCACGTACGGACGGATTCCGAACGGTCCGAGCGCCGAGATGGGCAACCTCACGGCCGTTCCCGGCTGTGTCAGCCGGAGCGTGCGCGACACGGCCCGCTGGCTCGACGTGACGAACGGTGCGGACCTTCGTACGCCGCTGGCCCTGCCGAGAACCACAGGATGGGAGGCCGGTCTCGGCACACACGTCGAGTCCCTCAGCGGACTGCGTGTGGCCGTGCTTCCCGACTTCGGCGGTGCCTACGTGAATCCAGTTGCGTGGGAGATGATCAGCGCGCTTAGTACCGAGTTGATAAGCGCGCTTGATATAAGCGAAGTGGAAGTCGAAGCGGTGTTCCCGAGCATGGGCACGGCGTGGTCGTTGTCCGGACTGATCTCGATTCGGGGCCAGCTCGGCAATCGCTGGCCGGCGTGCGAGGCCGACCTCACGCCCGAGATTGCCTACGGACTTCGCTGGGCTGAGGGCAAGTGGAACGCGGCGGCGGCGTACAAATGCGAAGAGCGTCGAGTGGCCCATAATGAGGCAATGGCGACGATGTTCGAACAGTGCGATCTGGTTATGACCGCCACGAATCCGGACACCGCGTTTGCCGCCCAAGGTCCGCTGCCGACGGTCTTTGGTGGGAAGGAAGTGGGCGGGTGGAACAACGGTCGCCTCACTGCTCCGTCGAACCTCTACGGCAACCCGGCCATC
>JAYSTV010000689.1:0-1916 GCA_043719425.1 Acidimicrobiia bacterium
TCGGAGATCTGCGGAACGGAACGACGAGCGAGGACGACCGCGGCAAGGGGCACCCGCCGAGCGGTCCACTCGGCTACTCGTTCGATACGTGCACTGACGAAGGCCAGCACGCCCGGGCGGGTGAGGATGGCCGTCCACATCACAAACGGGATGACCAGGAATCCGACGCTGGCAACGCCGAGGGCCACGTCGATCCGATCGGCACCGCCCAGAATCATGCGCGGCCAGGTGTGCGCGCCGGCCAACGTCCAGAGAGCGAACGAAGGGCCGAGGGCCCCAACGAACAACGCGGCGGCGACGCCGAGGGGATCGGCTCCCCACGAGCGCCACATCGCCACCCGGAGCCCCGTGCCAATCGCCGAGCCGCCGACCATCGCATTCGAAGCTCCGAGGTTGGCTTCGGTCGCGGCCGCCATCCGCAAGAACGAGCTGCCGGGCAGGGCCGACCACTGCTGCACCACAACGGCGACTCGGTGGGCCACTACGAGGGCGGCCAGAACCAGCCACCACGCCGGGCTGATCCGCCGAGCTTCACGCCACGCCTCGCCCAGCAGAGACCGATGAAACCAGGCGCCGGCCGCGCTGGCCGACAGGAACAGGCCGGTACACCACGACATCCACCGCTTCGGGAGGTGACGTAGATGCGGACGCGAAACGCTCAGGGAGCCATCAACGGCAAGACCATCGAGCGGAGCGACCAGCGACATCGGAATCCATCTTCGACCGGATCCGATCGCTACTGAAGTGACCAACGCTCAGGACCGCCGAACGACGCATCCGCGGTGATTCGAGAGAACTAGAGACTCAAGCTGAGCCCCGTAGGTGGGGCCCGATGATGGCATTCATTGCCGCGTCTTCGGTCAGGAACGCGTCGTGTCCTACGATCGAGTGCACTAATGCGAGCTCACGGGGGTGCGGCGAGAGGTACACCAACTCGCGCTGCAGACGAACGGGATAGAGCCGGTCATCGTCGAGGCCCACGATCTGCAGATCGGCCGTGATCCGTTTCATTGCCGCCGCGACGTTGTCGCGCCCGCGGCCGATGTCGTGGTTGTTCATTGCCTCGGTGATCGCCAGGTAGGTGTTCGCGTCGAAGCGACGTTCGAGACGCTCGGCGGCGTAGTCCAGGTACGACTCGACGGCGAACCGTCCGGTCGACTCCTCGCCGCCCTGGACCCGGTTGCCGAATCGTCGGTGGAGCTCCAATTCGGTTCGATACGTCACATGGCCGAGGCGACGGGCTTGGGCCATGCCTCGCACCGGCCCATTTCCGTCGCCCTTGTCGTAGTAATCGCCTTCGTGGAAGTCAGGGTCCAGGGTGATGCAGCCCATCTGAATCAGCTGGAAGGCAATCTGCTCAGCGGTGGCCTGGGCGCCACAGCCAATCACGACGCTGCGATGTTGTCGTTCGGGCTGGCCGACCGCCCACTCAAGCGCTCGCATACCGCCGAGCGACACGCCGACCACGGCCTTCCATGTATCGATACCGAGCAGGTCGGCCATGACCACTTCGGCCGACACCATGTCTCGCGTCGTCGTGACCGGCCACCGAGAACCCCACGGGCGACCGTCGGCGGCGAGTTGTCCGGGTCCCGTGGTGCCCTGACACCCTCCCAGCGCGTTGGGGATCACAACAAAGAACCGATCGGTGTCGATGCCGAGGCCCGGACCAATGACCCCGTTCCACCAACCGGGCTCGGGATGTCCCGGACCGGCCGGCCCGACCGCGTGGCTATCGGCGGTGAACCCGTGGAGGACGAGTACCGCGTTGCTCCGGTCGGCGTTGAGGGTGCCGGCCGTTTCGTAGCAAAGGACCACATCGGCAATCTCTCCCCCGAGCTCGAGCGCCAGGGTTCCGATCGACACGAACTGTCTCCGACCGGGCTCATCTCCCGGCCGCCAGACTTTTCGCCACG
>JAYSTV010000690.1:0-1915 GCA_043719425.1 Acidimicrobiia bacterium
GGCCGGGTGACGGCACTGATCGATTGGGAGAACTCCCGCGTGGGCGACCCTCGCGAAGACCTCGGTTGGATGGTGGCCATGGACGGAATGAGCAACACCGCCGTGATGGCTCATCCTCGTGATGAAGGCGGCTTCCTGGCGTATTACAACAAGCTCACCGGCTTCGCGATCACGCCGGAGGAGCTTGGCTATTTCATCCTCTTCGGCACGATGAACATTGCCGTGCCGGTGGCGTCGGCGATCAAACGGCGTGTGGACCACGAACACGAACAGTTCCTGCATCTGTATCTGCTGCAACCGAGTGCCGCCACGCTCGTTGCCTTCACCCAACTTCTCGGCTACCCAGGAGCGCCCGCGTGAACACGTCGCCCGGCATTGATGGTCTGCTCGAAGGTGTCGTCCTCGGTATTGGCAATGAGCTGATGCCGTATCTGTCGAATGAGAAGGCTCAGGCGGCGGCGGCCATGATGCAGTCGATCCTCCAGGCCGTCCGGCAAACGCTTCCGATCTTCGACGCGGGGTTGATCGACGAGCACAACTCCATGACTGTTACCCTGCGCTCGGCCGCCGAGTGTCTGTCCGCCGTCGCCGGACCCGAGGCCGACGCGCTGCGGGATCGTGCGGCGACACTTGGTCAGCGCGCTGACTTTCCCGCTCCGTCGAACCGCGACGTTGTCATGCGTGCACATACGGAACTGGGCAGGGCGCTGGAGGCGTCGATCACCGATCTTGATGTGCTCCAGCGAGAGGGCGGTGCCCCGGCCGCTGCCGCCGACGAAGCGTTGGCGGTCATCCGTGGCCATCTCGCCCCAAGGTACCTGCGCGACTTCCAGGCCATCACCGTCGGAGCGGGGTTCCTCGGCCGCTCGTAGCCGACACCATCGACTCGGCCTGGAAGTAGTGCGGTGCGTACCGCCGAGCGGTACGCAGCGCACGAAGTCGCAGCCTCGCTAGAGCGATGCCAGGAGGTTGTCGATTTGCAACACGACGGCGCGCATGCCGAGTTGCTCGGCCGATGCCCTCGCCTCGGCGAGGAGCGGGCGGGCCCGGTCGGGTTCGCCGCGTCGCAGAAGCGCCCGACCCCACCACTGCTTGGTGCGGGTCACGAGCGGCGGGGCACGCAACCCCTCCTCCTGGGCCAGGGCGGCGGCGAAGAGACGGTCGGCCTCGGCATGGTCACCGTCGACGGCAGCAAGGCCAGCCAGAAGATGATCGTATGCGCACGTTGCTTCGACGCCCGAGGCGATGCGGACGATCAACCCGGAGTACTCCCCGAGGAGGCGACGGAGCACGGCGGCGTGTTGGCGCGCGTCGACGGTGACCACAGCCCAGGCGACGGAGATGAGCGCGGCCGTCGTCAGCCATCCGCGGCCCACGGCGGCGAAGTCGTTCGGCGCGAGTTCGTCAAGGAGGGCGGCGGCCTCGTCGTGGTGTCCGGCCTCGGCGGCGGTCATGACCAGGCTGGCCCGCATCAACGGGAAGTCCGGGAACATTGCCGCCGCAGCGGCAGCCTCCTGGTAGCGCTCTTCGACACGGCCCGTCTCCATGGTGATCTTTGAGCGCTGCCCTGTGCACCCAAGGATCATGTTCAGGTCATGCCCGCCGACGCGCTCCGCTACGGCGACTGCAGCTTCCGCCGACGCCCAGTTGCCGTCGAGCATGTGGCGCATGGCGACAACCTGGTGGAGTTGCGCTTCGTAGATCCACGATGCACGGCGGAGGTTCGTGTCCTGGAGTGCCGCGTCGATCCGGTGGTCGAAGCCGTCACGGTCGCCGAACGTGAGCGCGATCTGGGCGGACGGGACGCGGAACGGAAGACCGAGGCTGTCGAGGGAGTCGTCGGCCAACGCGAAACGGTCGACGATCTCGCGGCCGAGGGCCGGCTGCTGCATGGCCATGCAGTGCAGGGCGCTAT
>JAYSTV010000070.1:0-4302 GCA_043719425.1 Acidimicrobiia bacterium
GGGGGCGCGCATCTCGAAGGGGCCCGTCACATCACGGCCGTTGCCCTCGACAAGACCGGCACCCTCACGCACGGCAAGCCCGTTCTCGTCGATACGGTCGCTCTCGGGATCGAACGGGAACGGGCCCTCCGTATTGCCGCCTCGCTCGACATCCTGTCCGAACATCCGGTGGCCCATGCCATCGTCTCTGCCCACGACGGCAAAGTCGAGACGGTTGTCGACTTTCGGGCCATCCCCGGGCGGGGCGTCTCCGGGGTTGTCGACGGTGTTTGCTACAGGCTCGGCAACCACCGTCTCGCCGAGGAGACCGGTATTTGCAACGCGGCGTTGGAGGCGGTGCTCGAAGGATTCGAAGTCGACGCCAAAACAGCGGTGGTGTTGATGACCGAGACCACCGCGCTCGCGGTCTTTGCCGTTGCGGACACGATTCGTCCCGAGGCCGCTGAAGCGGTAGCCGACCTTCGGGCGCTGCACGTGAAGGCCATCATGCTTACCGGCGACAACCAGCGAACGGCCAACGCGGTGGCCAGGCAGGTCGCCATCGTCGACGCACGCGGTGACCTGTTGCCCGACGACAAGTTGCGGATCGTCAATGACTTCCGGGCGGCCGGCGAGCGGGTGGCGATGATCGGCGACGGCGTCAACGATGCCCCGGCACTGGCCGCCGCTGATCTCGGCATCGCGATGGGGGCGGCGGGGACCGACACCGCCATCGAAACGGCCGACATTGCGCTCATGGATGACGACCCGCGCAAGTTGGCCGAGATGATCCGGATCTCGCAGCACACCACCCATGTTCTGTGGCAGAACATCGCCGTTGCCCTCGGCGTGAAAGTGGTCTTCTTCACGCTGACCCTCGCCGGAACGGCATCGCTCTGGGTGGCGGTTTTGGCCGATATGGGCGCCAGCCTCGTGGTCATTGCCAACGGCCTCCGCCTGTTGCGTCGCCCGTCGCACCGTCGCCGGCCATCGTCCGGTTAGGCGCTGGGAAAAACGTGCCCTCGGCAAGGGTGATAGCGGATGCGCTATCGGCTCGTGGAATCCATCATGGTTGCTCTCCGGGGACGGCGCCTGAGCCTGGGATTGTCCCAGCGCGCTCTGAGCGAGCTGATCGGAATGAGCCAACCCGTGCTAGCAGCCTATGAGAAGGGCGCTCGACAGCCCGGTATCGATAGCGTCGGACGGGTCGCAGCAGGACTCGGGGCCCGAGTCGGCATCGTCTCGGTCATGAACGTTTCGGCCATCGTCCATGCCAACCCGGGTATGCGGCGCGAAGCCCTCCTTTCGCTCGTCGGCGTCGTCGGCCTTTGCCTCGAACCGCACGACCTGTGCACCGCAAAGCTCATAGCCAATCGGCCGAAGGATCTCGACTTTCTTCGTTCGCTCCTCGACGCAGACCTTGTTCAAGCTGCGCGTCTCTTCGAACGGCTCGCGGCGACGGAGTGCAGTCCGGAACGGCGCTCGTTCGCCGAAGGGTTTTTGCGACCTTTCGGTCGGCGAACCACCTGACGGATATGCCCCGTTGCCGTTGACCGACGATGTGCAACTGACTCGAGCGCTTTCGAACCCGACATTCGAGGCGGGTCGACTGTTCGACTTCGAGCAACGATCCGGGCGCGTTCGGCGGACCACGAGGTCGAGTGCCGTCAGCCCCGAATGGGACGGCTGATCACGAACCGCATGACGCCTTCCTGTCGGGCGCCTGACCGTGTGACGAGGCGTCAGGGGTTCTGCCGTTCGGTCAGGTGAGGTGTTCGACGATGCTGGGAAGTCGGTCTGCGAGCAGTGTCAGTCGGTCTGCGATCGCCGGGTAGGCGGCGGGCTCGGTGCCGGTCGTGAAGGGCCCGGCGAAGTCGTCCTCATAGGCGCCGGTGCAGGCGAGGTTCCATTCGACCGTCCGTCTTGTGATGTCGGCGGTGAGCCAGATGGTGGATGTGTGAGCGGCGCTGATGACGAGTCCCGTCTTGGCCGTCCATTCGACACCTGGGGGACGTGGCGTCCAACCGGCCCTTCGGGCCTCCGGACCGATCCCGCCGGGCGGTAGGCGCATGCCGATCGGGTGGTGCGTGTTCGTGTCGAAGCCGAGGTTTCGCAGCGTGACACCAATCGTGTCGAGATCGGCGGCGGCGCGACGTAGCATTTCGAATGCTTCCGTCTGGTCCTTGGTGGTCGTTTCGGGTCGTTCCCGGGCGGTGAGGATCGTGGTGACGGCCCGGGCGAGACGGTCCTCGAGAGTGACTTCCGCCGGGTCGCCGACGGTCCAAAGCACAGAGAATGGCACCGCCCATACGTTGTCGGCGAGTGGTTCGACGTGATCGCCGGCGTGAAACACGAATCCGCGATGGAACTGGTCGGGGTAGGCGTTGCGAAACTGGTCGATTCCGTTTCCGGCCTTGGATTGAAGGGACCGTGCGGCCTTTACCTCGATCGCGACGACCCTACCGTCGGCGCGTTCGATCACCAGATCGACCTCGTCTCGTTCGGCTCGGCGCCAGTGCATGATGCGCACAGGAGCGCTCTTGGTCCAGCCGGCGAGACGGTGAAGTTCGGTGGCGGTGAGAGTCTCTAGGAATGGTCCGTGCTCCGCGTCGAACAGACCGCCGTCCTCTCGTACACCGAGGGCCTCGGCGACGAACGCCGGGTCGGTGACGAACAGGCGGCGACGGTCTGTGATCCGCTTCTTTGCGTCGGGTCGGTATGCGTCTATTGGTTCGACGAGGAACACGTCGACCAACATGGCGAGGTAGCTGCGCACGGTCGGCTGACTGATCTCGAGGTTGGTGGCGATCCGCGATCCGAACTCGAGGTGGCTGCTCGTCCCGGCGAGATGATGAAACAGCCGAACGACAGTGGCCGTGTCCCGGCCTGTCCGGTAGACGTCACCAGCGAACAGCGCTTCGACGTATTCAGCGAGTCGCACAGCGCGGCTGCCCTGGTCGCCCTCGCGGATCAGGGGCAGTCCGCCCGTCGCGAAGCGGTGCACCAGGTCACGGTGCTGGGTCGGTTCGGTGGTCCAGTGTCGCGGGTCGGTGTCGAACAGGGCGGTAATCACGTCGAGAGGGGTGCCATCGATCTCGCACTGTGCGAACGGTTCGAGCCGAAGCCGACGTGCCCGACCAGCTAACGCGTCGGAACCTCCCAGTTCGCGTCGTGAAATTCGCGAGGAACCAGTCAGCAGGAACTGACCTGGGCGTCCACCTCGCCGGTCAACTAGATCCTTCGCCGCCAACGTCAAGCCGGGTACAAGCTGCGCCTCGTCGACCGCAACGCCTACCGGCAGAGCCTCAAGCCATCCCTTCGGATCGGCCTGCGCTCGACGAAGTGTCTGCTCGTCGGCCAGCGACACGTACCGGTCCTCGCCCACCGTAGCCCGGGCCAAGGTTGTCTTCCCGGTTACACGGAGCCCCTCAAGCACGACGACTGGCATTGACCGCCAAGCCCGGTCCAACACCGCCTGCATACCTCGAACGACCAAGTCCACATGTCCATCATATCAGATGACGCAAATAGCCAATTAGATATCGTGCAAATTGAGAATTCGGACCGACGCGAGTCCAGGGGGGTGTCAGCATCGCCGGAAGCGAGCGAGCGGGCGCGTCGGTAACACCACACGTCACATGGGGACCCCATCTCGACAGGAGAGGTAGACGCGGGACAATCGCGATTGGGAGGGGTTTGAAAGAGCGGACCGCGCTCGCTGTGCCCTCGGCAGGATTCGAACCTGCGCCACCGCCTCCGGAGGGCGAAATGAGCCTTCCGTCGACTTCGTTTGAGTGCTGTCAGGTGCGCAGTTGTGCGGTTCTTCGTCCGGGTGTTGCTGTCTCGTATTGCCTTGTACTGGTGCGCTGATTGCCAAAGTGATTGCCATTGAATGCTAGCGATTCATGATGGTCGTCACGTAAGCCGGTCTCCACAGCATTCCGAGTCGGCAGCAATGATCGTGGCTGCCGCCGAACCCCCCTTCAGACTCGGATCTGCGCCGATCATGGGACTGGCACGAACGCTCTGAGTGGCAATTCGGTCACGGTGCTGCCCAAATCTGGTCTACTTTGACGACTGCGGCGTAGTGCGAGCGCCGCCGATCGGAGAGTCGATGGCGTTCGATGACGAAACACTCAGAGGCCTGCTGCAAGAGGTGCAGTCCTTCGTTAAACGGGTCGGCGTAACCGATGCGATCCGAGACGACATCGTCAGCGATGTTGTTCGTGTGATTGTCCTCAAGCTCGACTATCTAAAGATTCTGGACCCGGATTCACTTCGGATTTGGGGACGGATCACGACCTTCTACGTGACGCGAAATAC
>JAYSTV010000691.1:0-11159 GCA_043719425.1 Acidimicrobiia bacterium
GCCGGCGGCCACGAGACGGGCGACGCTGCGCTGGATCGTGACGGGGCTGGCGCGCAGTTCTCGCTGGAGGGCTCGGACGCTCGGCATTCGATGTCCGGGGCGGGATCGACGGATTTCGTGCTGCAATCGAGCATCGATGGCGTTATCGTTCTCCATGACAACTCACAGTAACGCTACCGACAGCCGGCGAGAAACGCTCGGCCTGCTGCTCGGAATGGTCGGCGTGCTGTGCTTCAGCGTCTCCCTTCCGGCCACGCGAGTCGCCGTGCGCGAACTCGGCTGGGTCTTTGTGTCATTCGGTCGTGCGGTGCTGGCCGGAACACTCGCCGCGATCGTCCTCCTGGTCACGAAATCCCGGTTGCCCGGGCGACGACACGCCCTCTCACTGATGGGCGTGATCACCGGCGTGGTCATCGGCTTCCCCGCCTTTACCGGGCTCGCTCTGCGCCACGCGCCGTCCGGTCACGGTGCCGTGGTCATCGGCCTGCTTCCGGCGGCCACAGCAGGGTGGTCGTTGCTACGAACCGGAGATCGACCGTCACGCCAGTACTGGTTCTTTGCCGCGATCGGCGTCGCCGCCGTCAGTTCGTTGGCGATCGCGAAGTCATCAACCAAAGACCTAGCCATTGGTGATCTCCTCCTGCTTGGCGCGGTTGTCTCGGCGTCGTTCGGTTACACCGAAGGAGCGCGCGTTAGTCGTGACATCGGCGGCTGGCAGACGATCTCCTGGGCGGTGGTCTTCGCCCTTCCGCTCACGATTCCGCTTTCGCTCCTCGGGCTTGGTCCGGTGTCGTTTCACGATCCCTCGACCGCCTGGCTCGGGTTCGCCTACCTGGGTGTGGTCTCGATGTACCTCGGATTCTTCGCGTGGTACGGCGGCCTCGCCATGGGCGGCGTGGCCCGGGTGAGCCAGGTGCAGTTGTTGCAGCCGATCCTTTCGCTCACGTGGGCCGGCGTCTTCTTGCACGAGCACATCGACGCGCTGCTCGTGGCGGTTGCTCTCGTGGTGTTCGTGGCGGTGTTTGGATCGCGGCGATCGGCCATCACGGTGTTGTCGTCGCCGACGATCACGTCGGGTACGGTCCAAGCCGCTCCATGACGACAACCCGAACTCTTCCCTCGTCCACCGCCGGAGGCACCGGCCTGCCCGTCGTGCCGGCGCTTTCTGCAGCGGTCATTGCCGTGCTGGTCGGTGTGACGAGCTCCGTTGCGCTCGTGTTTGCCGCCGCGAAGGCGGCGGGCGCCACGCCCACCCAAACCGGTTCGTGGATCGGGGCGTTGTGTATCGGCAAAGGAATCTCGGCCATCGTCCTGTCGATTCGGTACCGCACCCCCATCTTGCTGGCGTGGTCGACTCCGGGCGCCGCGCTCCTCGCCACCGGCGCCACCGATGTCTCGATGCGCGAACTTATCGGGGCGTTCCTATTCTGCGGACTACTGCTGCTCGCCACCGGTCTGACGGGCGCGTTCGACCGAGTCATCGACCGCATTCCCCTTCCGCTGGCATCGGCACTGTTGGCCGGCGTTCTCACGCACTTCGCCATCGACGCGTTCGCGTCGGCCAAAGTTGAGCCCGCCATCGTCATCACAATGTTTGCGGCCTACATCTTCTCGCGACAGCTCGTTCCCAAGTTCAGTGCGCTTATCATTCTGGCGAGCGGAGTAACCGTGGCCGCCGCCAAAGGTTCGATCCGAACCGGCGGGCTTCATCTGAGCCTGGTTCATCCGAGCTACGTGCGACCGTCGTTTTCGATCGGCGTTCTCCTCGGCGTTGGCGTACCTCTCTACATCGTGACGATGGCCGCGCAGAACGTCCCGGGCGTGGCGGCGCTGCGGGCTCACGGCTACGACGTGCGAGCATCACCAGCGATCACAGCAAGCGGCATCGCCACCACGCTCCTCGCCCCGTTCGGCATGTTCGGCATCAACCTTGCCGCCATCACCGCGTCGATGGTCATGGGGCCAGACATCCATCCGGACAAGACCAAGCGCTACCCCGCCGCCGTTTTCGCCGGGGCGCTCTACGTCGGTGTCGGCCTCATTGGCGGTTCCGTCGCCAGCGTCCTCGGCGTGCTGCCGAATGCCCTTGTGCTGGCCGTCGCCGGGTTTGCCCTGATCCCGACCGTCGCCAATGGCCTCACGACTGCCGTGAGCGATCCGACCCAACGCGAAGCGGCCGTCGTCACGTTTCTCATTACCGTTTCCGGGGTCACCCTCGCCGGAATCGGCGCCGCCTTCTGGGCGATCCTTGCCGGCACCTTCGTGCTACTCAGCACCCGCCTGCGCCGTCGGCGTTCTCATTCCAGCGGTACCTACACTGCGAGCGATCGATCGAGAGGGTCAAACGAGTGAGTACCAGCATGAGCGTCGCACCAGCGCCAGTGCCGAAACGGGTCGGTCTCCTCGGCGGTGGGGTGATCGGAGGTGGCTGGGCCGCCAGATTTCTCCTCAACGGAGTCGACGTTGCCCTCTACGACCCCGATCCGGATACGGCTCGCAAGGTCGGCGAAGTCCTCGACAACGCTCGCCGAGCGCTGCACAAACTCACTGACGCACCGTTGCCCGACGAGGGAACTTTCACGGTCGTGGCGACCGCCGAGGCGGCAGCCGAAGGTGCCGAGTTCGTTCAGGAAAGCGCGCCCGAACGGCTCGAGTTGAAACGCACCCTTCTCTGCGCCGCGAGCCTCGTGGCCGGGCCCGAGGTGGTGTTCGGCTCGTCCACGTCAGGACTCCTACCTTCGCTGCTACAGGAGGGTATGACCCATCCCGAGCGCCTCGTCGTCGGCCATCCGTTCAACCCGGTGTACCTCTTGCCGCTCGTCGAAGTGTGCGGAGGGTCAGCTACCGCACCGAGCACGATCACACGAGCCACGGATGTCTACACTTCGATTGGTATGCGCGCATTGCATGTGCGTAAGGAGATCGACGGCTTCATCGCCGATCGTCTTCTCGAAGCGCTCTGGCGCGAGGCGCTGTGGTTGGTCAACGATGGCGTGGCCACCGTGGAGGAAATCGACGACGCGATTCGATTCGGGGCAGGACTGCGCTGGAGTTTCATGGGAACGTTTCAGACTTATCGCATCGCTGGCGGCGAGGCCGGCATGCGACACTTCATGAACCAGTTCGGCCCGGCCCTGCAGTGGCCCTGGACCAAACTGATGGACGTTCCCGAGCTCACCGACGACCTCGTCGATCGCATCGTCGACCAGTCCGACGCCCAGGCGCGCGGGGCGTCGGTGCGCGAACTCGAACGCCTCCGCGACGACTGCCTCGTATCGGTCATGCAGGGTCTACGTGCGGTTAGCTTCGGGGCCGGCGAATCGCTCGCTGACTACGAAACCTTGCTTCGACGTCGGGCGCACTCGTGACCTCCGACGGGACCGTCGCCGTCGGCTTCGAACGTGTCCGGAACGTGTTTGCCGAGAACTTCTGCGACCGTCGCGACACCGGGTCGGCATTCGCCGTCTTTGTCGACGGCGAGGTCGTCGTTGACCTGTGGGGTGGCGTGGCCGATGAGCGCACCGGCGCGCCATGGAACGGCGACACGGTAAGTGTGCTTCATTCCGGCACCAAGGGCCTCGTGGCGGCCGCCCTGCTGCTGCTGGTGGACCGGGGACAGCTCGACCTGCAGGGGCCGGTGGCGGCGTACTGGCCCGAGTTCGGCGCCGCCGGAAAGGCCGGCATCACGGTGGCCACACTCGCCGCCCATACCGCCGGCCTGCCCGGCCTGGAGGGCGAAAAGCTCTCGCTAGACGACTTGCGTCAACCGGTGCTCATCGCCGCCCGCCTCGCCGCCCAGTCGCCGATGGTGCCGGTTGGAGACCCCTGCTATCACGCCCTCACCTTCGGCTGGCTGTGCGACGAACTGATCCGGCGAATTGACGGACGATCTGTCGGCCGGTTCTTTGCCGACGAGATCGCCGGTCCTCACGATCTCGACATACAGCTCGGTGTGGACCCCTCCGACCCCATCGCCGCGCGGGTTTCACATCTTCAGCGCGCCGGCGATTATCAACTGACCGCATTCCTTGTTCCCGACCCTGACCCGCGTTTGGCGCTCGTCTACGGCTTGGTCCGTGATGCGTCGTTGCGCATGGACGACCCGCTCGTCCTCGCACTTGAGATACCGGCCGCCAACGCAGTTGCCTCGGCTCGGGCCATGGCCAAGTTCTACGCACTTTTGGCCACCAACGCATTCCTTCGCGCCGAGACCATGATCATGGGTCGGTCGCTGCAATCCGCGGGCGACGACCCGTTGACCGGGCGGCCGCTCCGCTTTGGACCGACCGGGTTCGAGTTGGCCCACACGCCAAGCGCGCTCGGTCCCGCCGACGATGCCTTCGGCCACACCGGAGCGGGTGGGTCGTCACACGGCGCGTGGCCTGGCCTGCGCCTCGGCTTTTCGTACTCCACCAACATGTTGCGCCCGGAGAACAACGACGGCCGGGCGCGAGCCCTGCTCCATGCTCTTCACGATGCAGCGCAACAACGCGCCGAGCAGCGATGATCACCGGGTGACGAAGCGCCGCCCCAACATCTTGTTGATCATGGCCGATCAGCTCGCCGCGCCCTTCCTCCCGAGCTACGGGCATTCGGTCGTGAAGACGCCCGCGATCGATGCGCTTGCCGATCGAGGCCGCAGGTTCGCGTCGGCGTACAGCAACAGTCCCCTGTGCGCGCCGGCCCGCTTCGCCATGATGACGGGCCGGCGCAATTCGGCCATCGGCGCGTACGACAACGCCGCCGAACTTCCCGCCGCCGTCCCCACCTTCGCCCACTACCTTCGTGCCGCCGGCTACCAAACGTGTCTGGCCGGGAAGATGCACTTCGTCGGGCCCGACCAGTTGCACGGCTTCGAGGAGCGGCTGACCACCGACATCTATCCGGCCGACTTCGGGTGGACGCCCGACTGGTCTGATCCCGATGGTCGATTCGACTGGTGGTTCCACAACATGGACAGCGTCCGGTTTGCCGGCGTGGTCGATTCGAGCAATCAGCTGGATTACGACGACGAGGTCGGCTCTCAGTCGGTGCGAAAGCTGCGGGACCTGGCCCGCAGCAGCGACGAGCGCCCGTGGATGCTGACGGCTTCGTTCACCCACCCGCACGATCCCTATATCGCCCGACCGAAGTATTGGGATCTCTACGACCACGATTCCATCGACCTGCCGCGAGTTGGACCGCTACCGGCCGAGACACTCGACCCGCATAGCCGGCGGCTTCGCCATGTCTCTGCCATGGACGACGAAGCACTGTCCGAAGCGCAGATCCGAAATGCTCGGCATGCGTACTACGCCAACACGTCGTACGTCGACGATTGGATCGGCAATCTCATCAGCACGCTTACTACCTGCGGAATGGCTGACAACACCGTCGTGATTTTCACTGCCGATCACGGGGACATGCTCGGCGAACGCGGCCTCTGGTACAAGATGAACTTTTTCGAGCCCGCCTGTCGGATCCCGTTGATCGCCGCCGGACCAGGAGTCGTACCGGGCGTTTCGCCCGAACACGTGTCGCTCGTCGATCTACTTCCCACGCTCGTGGACCTCGCGGGGGCGACCGTGCCGTCCGACGCTGATGGCGCGTCGCTTCTGCCCCTGCTGGGCGGCGATCACCAATCGGGTCGCCGGGTATTCGGCGAGTACCTCGGCGAGGGAGCCATCGCCCCGATCCTCATGATCCGCGAAGGGAACTTGAAGTACATCCATAGCGACGCCGACCCTCGGCAGTTGTACGACGTGGCCGCTGATCCTGACGAACTGATCAACCTCGCCGCTTCTACCTCGTCGGCACCAACCGCAGCGTCAGTTGCACTTGACTCGTTCGGTCAACTCGTCAACGAACGTTGGGATTCCAGCAGGATCCATGCCGAAGTTCTCGACAGTCAGCGGGCTCGACGTCTGGTCGACACGGCGATGCGTCAAGGTCGGCGAACATCGTGGGACCACCAACCGTTCGTCGACGCGTCCGAACGATTCATGCGAAACCACTTCGACCTCAACGACGTGGAACGGTCCCGTCGGTTTCCTCCCGTCTGACGACGATGCCTCTGACCCCGGACTTCGTGGCCCACCCCGAGGCGCCGTTCGCCTCGGCCGACCTGCCGCCGGTCGACGCACTGCGCGCGGTTGAGACCGGACCTGATGGATCGCTGATGCTCTTGTGGTCGATCAAAGGGGCCACCCTTCGCGCCAGGCGATCTCGTTGGTTTCGACAATCGTCGAGTCCTTCACGGCCGCGGGCATTCGAGCCCGGTGGGGGACAACGACATCTCCGCTGTTGCTACATGGACCACGACGATTTGTATTCGCGCCTACGAATGTTGACGCGACGATCAGCGTGAGTGTTCGATGCTCGGGGTGTCGGCGATGAGGCGGGCGGTGTACTCCTGCTGTGGGTTGCCAATCACGTCTTCGCACGGCCCCTGCTCCACGACCCGACCCTGATTCATGACCACCACGGAGTCGGCGATGGAGCGCACCAGTGGCAGGTTGTGGGTGACGAACAGCATCGACAGTCCGAGGTCTCGACGGAGACCGCCCAGCAGTTCCACGATGGCGGCCTGCACCAGCACGTCGAGCGCCGACGTGACTTCGTCACACACAAGAACGTCCGGACGGCTCACCAGGGCGCGAGCAATCGCCACGCGCTGACGTTCGCCGCCCGAGAGCTGGTTCGGGTAACTGTTGGCATACGCCGCGGTCAGGGCAACGCGTTCGAGCATCTCGGCCACGAGTTGCTCGGCCTGGCGACGCGGCGTCTTGGCGACAAGGAGCGGGCGCATCACCGATTCCCCGACCGTGCGTCGCGGGTTGAGCGACGAGTACGGGTTCTGAAAGACGTACTGCACCTTCATGCGCTGCTCCATCGACCGTTCGCGTGAGCGGCGCGCCAACGTGGATCCGCCGAGGGTAACCTCACCCGTCCATTCGTGGTGCAGGCCGCCGATCGAACGCGAGACGGTGGTCTTGCCCGAGCCCGACTCTCCGACGAGGGCGAGACACTGTCCGCGATGCAGTTCGAACCCGACGTCGTGCACCACCGTGTTTCCCTGGTAGCCCGCGTTCAACGCCGTAACTCGCAGAACCGGATCGCCATCGATGCGATCGGTGCGATGGTGACCGACCTCCACCGGTTGGGCGGCCAGTTCACCGGCGCGGATACACCGCACGCCGTGGCCTGGAGCGACATCGACGAGGAGCGGTATACCGGTCCGACAGGCGTCGGTCACGAGCTCACAGCGGAGGGCGAAGGAACAACCCGTGGGCCGCTTCCCGGGCGCCGGCGCACGGCCACTGAGTCCGACGATTTCGCGGGCACCACCGATGTCGGGGGCCGCCGCCACGAGGTGGCGGGTGTAGGGATGGGCAGGTCGGGCGAAGATGTCGGCGGTCGCTCCCTGCTCGACCACTCGGCCGGCATACATCACCGCCACTGCATCGGCGAGGTCGGCCACCACCGCGAGGTCATGGGTAATGTACAACGCGGCGACCCCGTGGGCCTTGGCCAACGACCGAACCGTGGTCAGCACGTGCGCTTGGGTCGAAACGTCGAGCCCGGTTGTGGGTTCATCGAGCACGATCACTGCCGGTCGGCAGGCGAACGACATGGCCAACGCCACCCGTTGTTGCTGCCCGCCGGAAAGTTGATGCGGATAGCGCGCCAAGAAGTCAGCGTCGTCAGGAAGCAGCACCTCGCGCATCATCTCGATCAGCCGCGCTTCGCGCGCCGCTCCGCTGCCTCCAAAGTGGTGGACTTCGAGCACTTCCATCAGCTGCGTGCGCAGCCGCAGGGCCGGGTTCAGCGACGAGGCCGGATCCTGCGGCACGTAGGTCACTCCCCCGCCCCGCACAGCTCGCAACGCCTCGGAGCTGAGGGACAGCACATCGGTGTCACCGCAGGTGACCGCGCCGCCGGCGATTCGCACCCCGTGGCGGGTGTGGCCGAGCACGGCGAGACCGACAGTGGTCTTGCCCGACCCAGACTCGCCGACCAGTCCAAGCACCGTGCCTGAAGGTACGTGAAGGTCGATCTCATCGACGATGTCGTGGCCGGTGGCCGACACTTCCAGACGGAGGCCGTTGACCCGAAGACCGCTCATACGTTGGCCTTCCCTCGGTCGATCCCGGCTACCACGCGTGACAGGCCGTCGGAAATCAGTCCGTTGCCGACAGTGAGCGCTGCGATGGCGAAGGTGGGTAGGAACACGCCCCAGGGTTGAACCGTAAGCGCGCTTCCGTTCTCTTGAATCATCAGACCCCAATTCGCCGAGTTCAACTCCGGGGTGAACCCGAGGAACGACAGCGAGGCAATGAGACCGACGGCGTAGGTGAGTCGAAGGTTTGCTTCGACCAACAGCGTCGCACTCACATTGGGCAGGATCTCGGAGAACAACACGCGACGACGCGATTCTCCAATCGCTTCGGCCGCACCGATGAAGTCACGCTCGACCACGCCAATCGCCGCCCCTCGCATGATGCGCGCGACGCGCGGAACGGTGGTGAGCCCGACGGTGAGAATCACGACGAAACCGCTCGGGCTGAACATCGCGATGACCACCAGCGAGAGCAGCACCTGGGGGAACGCCAGGAGGATGTCGAGCGCCCGCATGAGGAGCTCATCGGTGCGGCCGCGGGCGTAGGCGGCGGTCAGTCCGAAGATGGTGCCGAGGCCCACTCCAAGGATTGTGGCGCACACTGCGAGGATGAGGATGGAGCGGCCTCCATGCAGGAATCGCGACCACACGTCCTGGCCGAAGTAGTCAGTACCAAAACGCGTTTTCGGAGCTCTGCGGAGGTTCGGGCTGCCGACGTACTCGCGGGCGCCGTAGGGAGCGACGTAGGGTCCGAACAAAGCGATCGCCACCATGGCGCCGGCCACGATGAGGCCGATCTGAGTTCGGCGCATCCGCAGGGCTTGGCGCAGCACACTCGGCGGGCGATCGGCGGCGAGCACCGCCGCTGAGGCCGCCGAGGTTGGCGGCAGGTGCGCCGCGTCGACGGCCGTCATCAGAGTCGCGTCCGCAGTCTTGGGGTCACAAGTACCGTTCCCACGTCGGCCAGCAAGTTGGTGAGGACGTAGACGGCCGCAATCACGAGGGCGAGAAACTGCACCACTGGCAGATCGCGGCTGCGAACCGCCTCACCGAGAGCGCTGCCGATGCCGGGGAAGTTGAAGAGACGCTCGACGATGATCACGCCACCGGCAAGGTAGGCCAGGTTCAACGCAATGACCTGGAACACGGGGCCAACGGAATTCGGGAGTGCGTGACGAAGAAGCACCGTGCGCTCCGGCATTCCCTTCAGCCGAGCCATTTCGACGTAGTCACTCTCGAGCACCTCGACCATCGACGCTCGCATGACACGAGCGACGTACGGCGTGACCGAGCACACCAAGGTGAGGATCGGCAGCACGAGGCCTTTCATATCGGCCCACGGCGGTTGATCGGGCGAGAGATACGTGGTGGCTGGAAGCACCTTAAAGACGAAGGTGGCGAGAAGTATCACCAAGAGCGTGCCCACCACGAATTCGGGCATCGCAGCAAGCATGAGGAGGACAAGCGACGACGCGTTGTCGAAGCCTTTGTCGCGTTTCAACGCCGCGTAGGCACCGATGGACAGCGAGATGGGAATGGAGACGACGCCGGCACAGAGAAGGAGGAAGAGCGAGTTCCCCACTCGTGGAGTGATGTACTCCGAGATCGGAAGGCGAGTGGAGAACGAGGTGCCGAGGTCGCCGGTGACGACGCCGCCCAGCCAATGGCCGTATTGGCTCACGAGCGAGCGGTCCATGCCGAAGTCGTGGCGGAGGGCGGCAACTGCTTCCGGCGTCGCATCGCGTCCGAGCATCACGGCCGCTGGGTCGGAAGGCAGGGCCTGCGTAACGCCGAAGATCAGCACCGAAATCACGACAAGGGTCATGAGACCAAACACGACGCGCTTGGCGACAAAACGAACAATGGGCATACGAGTCATCCAGAGAACCCTTACTGGTCCGATCGGTCGTGGTGCAGACGCGGGCCGGGCTGCCGCTCGAAACGAGAGGCAGCCCGGTTCCACATGTTCTGCGCGCTTACTTGAACCAGAGTTCCTGAAAACCGCGGCCGTAGTAGTCCAGGTTCAGCTGGCCAGGGCGGTTGACGATGCCCTGCAGCTTGTCCTTGTACGCGTCGGCGAAGCTGTTGAACACCGGAATGATGTACGCCCCATCGTCGTAGTCGAACTGCTGCAGTTGCTTGATGAGCGCCAGGCGCTTGGCATCATCGGGCTCGCCGACTGCAGCCACATACAGCTCGTTGTACTTGGTGTTGGTCTTCTCGTAGAGCGTCTCGCCGTAGCCGGCGGTAGCGCCGATCTGGGCGAGGTACGCACGCGGCGACCAGTACGAGGTGTAGATCGGCGTCTTGGCATAGGTGGTGTCCCAATACGTGGAGTCCATCGCCTTGGCATTGATCTTCAGGATGCCACCGGTGGCCTTGGCCTGCTCGGCGAACGCCTGGGCCATCGGGATCAGACCGCCGGTATCGTCCGGAGCTGGCAGGTCAACCTCGAGCGGCTTCTCCTTGCTGTAGCCCGCCGCGGTCAGCAGCGACACGGCCTTGGCAATGTCTTGGGTGCGCTGGGCGAATTTGTTGGCGTTGTAGGTCTCATCGATGTAACCGAAGAGATCGTTACCGAGTTTGCCGTGACCCTGGAGGGCACGGTCGAGGATCTCCTGGCGATTGATCACCAGACGCATTGCCTGGCGGACCTTGGGATCATTGAAGGGGGCTTTGTCGGTGAGCATCACGATGGTTAGCCATGCACCGCCGGCCACTTCGTTGACTTTCACGCCGGGCGTGGTGCTCAACGGCCCGATATCGGTGAGAGGGACGTCGATGGCGGCGTCGATCTGACCCGAACGAAGGGCGTTGACGAGGGCCGGCTTGTCGGCGAAGTCCTGGATCACGACCTCGTTGAAGTACGGCTTGCCCTTCTGCCAGTAGAAGGCATTGCGCACGTGGCGGCTCTCGCGCCCCGGGGTAAAGCTGGCCACTTTGTACGGGCCCGTCCCGATCTGAGGGCCTTCGCGGGTGTAGCCGACCGGAACGATGGTGTTGGTGTAGGCACACAGGGTTGACTTGAAATCAACCGAGGGCTTCAGCAGGGTTATCTCGA
>JAYSTV010000692.1:0-4646 GCA_043719425.1 Acidimicrobiia bacterium
ACAGCTTGTCATTCGAGTTGGTGGTGGGCGTGCGCTTCGCGGTGCGCTCGACCAAACTCACTCGTCGTCGCTTGCATCGTCTCAAGGAGTTCTCCGTGAAAGTTCCGTTCACCGTTGCTGATTTTCTCGATCGTGCCGTTGCGGTCTATGGCGACCGGATTGGCGTCGTTGATGAGCCAGGGGCGGTCGGTGCGCTCGGTTCGTTGACTTATGCGGAGATGGGCAGTCGGGTTCGGGGCATGGCCCGTCGGCTAGAGGACATGGGCATTGGTGAGGGCGACCGGGTCGCCATCGTGAGCCCGAACTCGGCCAAGTTCCTGATCTCGTTCTGGGGCACCGCGACCTATGGCCGCGTGCTGGTGCCGATCAACTTCCGTCTCAACACCGAAGAGATCGCATACATCGTGAAGCACTCCGGGGCGCGGGTGTTGCTCGTTGATCCGGAGCAGTACGACGTCGTCAAGGACATTGCCGTCGAGCACCTGATCACCCTCGACGGCGTTTCCGATGCGGCCCTCTTCGCCCCCCTCGGAGCGAACGAGGCGGAGCCCACCGCGTGGGAGCCGAACGAAGACGCCACGGCGACCGTGAACTACACGTCAGGCACCACGGCCCGGCCGAAGGGTGTGCAGATCACCCACCGCAATGCGTGGACGAACGCCGTCACGTTCGGGTGGCATGCGTCGGTCAGCGACCGCGACGTGTACATCCACACGCTGCCGATGTTTCACTGCAACGGGTGGGGCCAGACGTATGCGGTGACCGGTATGGGCGGTCGACACATCGTGCTGCGCAAGGTCGACGGCAAGGACATTCTCGACCGCGTGGAACGTCACGGCGTGAACTTTGCCTGCGGTGCGCCGGCCGTCGTTTCGATGACGCTCGATGCCGCGCAGTCCCGTGTGGCGGCTGGCGATCCGGTTCCCGGTCGTGACGTGATGCGCATCGTGGTGGCCGGTGCGCCGCCGCCGTCGAAGACGATCGAGCGGGTGGAGAAGGAACTGGGCTGGGAGTTCATTCAGATCTACGGGCTCACGGAAACCTCGCCGTTGCTCACCATGAATCGTAAGCGCGCCGAGTATGACGACCTCGACGTGAGTGAGCGATCGCGTCTCCTGTCCCGGGCTGGTGCTCCGGCGATCGGCGTGACTGTCAAGATCTCCGAAGACGGTGAAGTATGTGCACGTAGCAACGTGGTGTTCGCCGGGTACTGGGAGCAGCCGGAGGAAACGGCGAAGGCGATCAAGGACGGGTTCTTCCACACCGGCGACGGCGGCTATCTCGACGGTGCCTATGTGGTGATTGCCGACCGCAAGAAAGACGTGATCATCTCGGGCGGCGAGAACGTGTCGTCGATCGAAGTGGAGGACTGTCTGTTCCAGCATCCGGCCATCGCCGAATGCGCGGTGATCGGTGTGCCCGACGCGAAGTGGGGCGAGACCATCAAGGCGCTCGTGGTCCTGCGGGCCGGGGTTTCGGTACCGACGGAGCGCGACGTGATCGACTTCTGCCGTTCGAAGATGGCGCACTTCAAGTGCCCGACATCGATCGAGTTCCGTGCCGAACTTTCCCGGACCGCAACCGGCAAGCTGCAAAAGTTCAAGCTCCGCGCCCCCTACTGGGAAGGCCGCGACAAGCTCATCAACTAGCCGACTTGTACAGGGAAGTCTGATCACCTCAGCGCTCGTGGAGCGCACCTGATACCAAACTCGCCTAGAAAACACTGCATGTCGGTCACTGTTGAGGACATCCGCCGCGCCCGGGAGCGAATTGCTCCGTTCGTTCGGGTCACGCCCCTCGTGGCGGTCGATGTCCCGACGCCGAATGGCCCCGTACGAGCGACGCTCAAGCTCGAGTCGCTCCAGGTTGGCGGATCGTTCAAACCGCGTGGCGCATTCAACTCGCTGTTGAGCACCGACGCCCCGTCGGTGGTCGCTTGCTCCGGTGGCAATCACGGACTTGCGGTGGCCTACGCGGCCCAGGCGCTGGGACGACACGCGGTGATCTGCGTGCCGACTAGCGCGGCAGCCACAAAGGTGGCCGCCATGCGGTCCTGCGGTGCCGACGTTCGCCAGATCGGCGACGTTCCGTCGGAAGCATTTTCACTGGCCGAGCAGATCGTGGCCGAGACGCGATGGCCTCTGATCCATCCATACGATCAGGCGGCGACGGTGGCCGGCCAGGGCACGCTCGGGCTTGAACTGACCGAGCAGGCCCCCGAAGTGACGCATTGGCTCACGGCCATCGGCGGGGGAGGGTTCGCCGCCGGTGTGGCCGTCGCTCTCGGCGACGCTGCGTCGGTGGTGGCGGTCGAACCCGAGGGGTGTCCGACCCTCTTCGACGCGCTCCGCCACGACGGGCCAGTGCCCACCACGGCCGCCGGCATCGCACGCACGTCGCTCGGTGCTCCGTCGATCGGTGGCGTTCCGTGGCCGATCCTGCGCGACCGGGTCGGTGCCTGCACCCTGGTGGGCGACGACGAGATCGTCGACGCCCAGCGCTGGCTGTGGACCTCACTTCGGCTGGTCGCGGAGCCGGGCGGGGCCACCGGACTCGCCGCGCTCATGAGTGGCGCTTGGGTTGTTCCACCCAACGCGACCGTTGGTGTCATCGTGTGCGGAGGGAACGCCGACGCCCTGCCTGGGTGAATCCGAAGCCATGAGCGCCGCCGACGGGAAACCAGACCTAGCCTTGTCGGGTGCGTCAGGGAGCGGTGGAAGTCGGTGTTGGGACCCTGGCAGTGCTCGGCTCCGGTGGCGTCGTGCTCGGCGCGGCGCTCCCGTGGCTGGACAGTGGTGGGGTGCGACGGAGCGCGTTCACGCTGGCCCGGATCGCGTCGGAGTTCGGGGCCCTCGACACGACCACCCGTCGGGCCGCCGTCTCGGTGCTGCTCGTGACGCCAGTTGTCGCCGGGTTGGTGGTGCTTCTCCTCGGCCTCGGCCGACATCGACTTTCGGGCCTGGTTGCGTTGCCCCTCGGCGTTCTTGGCCTGGGCGCTGGAGTGATTGGAACCCAGTTCTCGCCGGACCGGCTGGCCGGACCCTATGTCTGCCTGGTGGCAGGCATCGTGTGTCTGCTCGGGGCCTGGGGACTCGTGTTTCTTCCCGACCGAGCCCGACGCGGCGCCGAGGGCTGGGAACTCATTGAGCTTGGGCCAGCGTCCAAGTCTGCCGATACACCTGAATCTCCGCTACCGAGGTGACCGATGACTGACCACAACGACCCGACCGTCCCGCTCGGCGGGCTAGAACCGATGCCGACGCCCTCGGCCGGTGAATCGACGGTGTCCGGCACGTGGGCCGAAGCGACAGTCATGAGCACCGGACTCCCGCCGAGCTCTCCGCCAAAGAAGGGAAAGGCTGGCCGGATCGCGCTCGTTGCGCTCGGGGTTGTTGCCATTGGTGGTGGTGGTGCGTTTGCCTTCACCCAGCTCACCGGCGGCGAGAAGGCCAACACCCCCGAGCAGGCGGTTGAAGGGTTCTATCGCTCCTTCGAACGGGGCGATTTCGTCGGTATGTCCAAGGCGGTCGTGCCGGGTGAGCGCGATGTATTTCTCGATTCGCTCGTGCCTTTGGCATCGGAGATGAGTCGACTGGAGATCCTGGAAAAGGATTTCACGTTCGACAAAGTCAAAGGGGTGAGTGCAAAGCTGTCGAACTACAAGGCCACGTCGAAGCCGCTGCGCGCTGACCTGGCCGCGGTCACCGTGACCGGCGGCAAACTGAAAGCGACGATCAATCCGAAGGACTTCCCGTTCGGCGACTTCCTGCGCAAGCAGTTCGGCAAGCAGATCGACGAGGCCGAAGCGTCAACGAGTACCACGGACCTTCGCGTTGGCTCCGGTGATAGTCCGCTGATCGTTCAGAAGATCGGCAAGCGCTGGTACATCTCGGGGAACTATTCGATTGCCGAAGCAGCCCGACGGGACATGGACGAGCCGTTCAAGGTTCCGGTCAAGGGCGGTGGGGTTGCTGCCAAGGGAGCCAAGACTCCGGAGCTCGCCGTCTCGGAAATGCTGCAGGCGAGTGCCAACCTCGACGTTCGTCGCGTGATCGAGCTCCTGCCGCCCGATGAGTTCGCTGCCCTGCATGACTACGCCGGCGAGTTCATCGTCGATGCGGAAAAGGGCGTGGCGGACACCCGCAAGCAGTACAAGTTCACCGTGACCCCCAAGCTGGAGGTGTCGAGCTTGGCGTCGGATCGTCGCCTCGTGACGATCGTTGACATGCCGATGTCTTTCCGCGCGGAGATCAATGGTCAGAAGATCGCCATTGACTACAAGAACAAGGCCGGCACCGCTTCGTTTACCTCGAAGGATGGCGAAGATCTCCGAGCCGAATATAAGGGAAGCTGTGCCACCGTCAAGCTCGATGGCGAGACGAAGAAGGGCTGCGGACGCGATGGGATCGCCAAGTTGTTCACCGACATCACCGGTACTCCGCTCGACCTGAGCACGCTGCCCGCCACGACCGGTGGTCTGTCGGGACCGTGTGGCACGACTCGCAAGGCCAACCTCGGCTTCACGGTGATCAAGCGTGACGGTCTTTGGTACGTGAGCCCCCTTCGCACGATGCTCGACGACATGACGGCCACGATGAAGACGCTCGACCGCTCTACCCTTGATTGCCTGGTGAAAGAAGTCCGCA
>JAYSTV010000693.1:0-4642 GCA_043719425.1 Acidimicrobiia bacterium
CCTTGCCGCTGAGGCCGCGGCTGAGGCGGCGCGGATCGAAGCGGAGTACAGCGCCGAGCATCTCGGTCGGCTCGGCTTCCTCGGAGGCTGGGAGCCGGAACACAAACCGGCCGACGAGATTCTCGATGAGTCCGACGACGAAGACGACGATGACATCGCCGAAGGCGAAGACGGCGACGCGTCGGACTGGGGCACATGGAGTACCAGTCCAGAAGAGGCGGCGCGTCTGCGAGCCGCGGCTGAGGTCACGACTGCCAGCGAAATCGAACAAGGATCGTCGTCATGAGCAATACCGTTCTCGCATCCGCCACCAAAGAGGTCATCATCGGGTTTGATCGCCCGTTCGTGATGATCGGTGAACGTATCAATCCAACGGGTCGCAAACTCCTGGCCGAAGAGATGAAGAAGGGCGACTTCAGTCGGGTTGAAGCCGACGCGTTGGCCCAGGTCGCCGCTGGCGCGCACATGCTCGACGTGAACGCCGGTATCCCTCTCGCCGATGAGCCGGCCCTCCTCGCTCGTGCCGTCCAACTCGTGCAGTCCGTGACCGACGTGCCGCTGTCGATCGACTCTTCGATCATCGAGGCGCTCGCCGCAGGTTTGGCTGTCTACGTGGGAAAGCCGCTCGTGAACTCGGTCACCGGCGAAGAAGAAAACATGGAGCGCGTGCTCCCCCTGGTGGCGAAATACGGGGCGGCCGTGGTCGCCATTTCGAACGACGAGACAGGCATCAGCATGGATCCCAATGTGCGCTTCGCCGTGGCCAAGCGCATCGTGGAGCGCGCCGCTGACTACGGCATTCCGGCGTGTGATGTCGTGGTCGATCCGCTCGTGATGCCCATCGGCGCGCTCGGCCAGGCGGGGCAGCAGGCGTTCGCGTTGATCCGGAGGCTGCGTGAGGAGCTTCAGGTCAACACCACGTGCGGCGCGTCGAACGTGAGCTTCGGCTTACCGAACCGCCACGTGATCACCGGCACCTTCCTGTCGATGGCCATTGGCGCGGGGATGACGTCGGCGATCATGAGTCCGCTGCACACCGAAGTCCGCAATGCCGTGATGGCCGCCGACGTTCTCGCCGGCAACGACAAGGACTGCGCCGCCTGGATTCGGGCCAACCGCGATCCGAACGCACCGGTTGGCGGTCGCGGCGAACGCACCGGTCGTCGTCGCAGCACGTCGGCGTCCTGATCATTCCTGCTCGCTGATTGTCGTTGCGTCATGGTCCGGGTCGTCTTCACTCCTTCTGGACATCAGGGTGAGCTCAACGCGGGGGTAACGGCGTTGGAGGCGGCTCGGATCCTTGGCGTTGACCTCGACACCGTGTGCGGCGGACGGGCCATCTGCGGTCGCTGCCAGGTTCAGGTCGGCACCGGATCGTTCGCCAAGTGGGGGATCACGGTCGGGCCCGATGCTCTCAGCATGCCGACCAGTTCCGAGACGAACGCTCGGGTCAAGCGACCGCTCGAGGCAGGGAACCGCCTGGGCTGCATGGCCCACATCCAACACGACATCGTGATCGATGTTCCGCCGGAGAGCCAGGTCCATCGCCAAGTTGTCCGCAAGAACGTTGATCTGACGGGGGTGGTGGTCGATCCATTCGTGACGCTGTCGTTTGTGTCGGTGCCAACGGTCGACGACGGTCGCAGTGCCGCCGAGCTCTTGCGGGAGGCGCTTCGTGATCGTCACGGCGATGTCTCGGTCGATTCGCGAGCGTTGCCGCATCTCGTGCAGGCGCTTCATCGTGAAGGTGGCGATATCACCGCAGCCGTTCGTGACGGTGTGGTGATCGGTGCGTGGCCGGGCTTTGTCGACTCCGTGGTGGGCGTGGCCGTCGACATCGGTTCGACCACGATCGCCGCGCATCTGTGTGACCTTTCAACCGGTGAGGTGCTCGCCACCGCTGGCCGTATGAATCCACAGATCCGCTTTGGCGAGGATCTCATGAGTCGGGTTTCTTACGTGATGATGAATCCCGGCGGCGAGGTTGAACTCACCGGCGCCGTTCGTACGGCGCTCAATGAACTAGTAGGTGAACTTACTAATGACGCCGGTGTGTCCCGCGATTCGGTCATGGAGATCGTGCTCGTTGGCAATCCCGTGATGCATCACCTGTTGCTTGGGTTTGATCCGGTTCCGCTTGGCCAATCGCCGTTCACCCTGGCCACCAACGAGCCCGTGGTCGGTCCCGCCATCGCGCTTGGTCTCGATCTTCCGTTTGCCACGTTCTACGTGGGGCCGTGCATCGCCGGTCACGTTGGCGCCGACACCACCGCGGCCATGTTGGCCGAAGGACCACACCGAGGCTCGGAGTGGCAGCTCCTGGTCGACGTGGGCACGAATGCCGAGATCGTGCTTGGCAATCGCGATCGGCAATACGCGGCGTCGAGTCCGACCGGGCCGGCGTTCGAGGGCGCGCAGCTCACGTGCGGGCAGCGGGCCACGGCTGGAGCAATAGAGCGGGTCCGGATCGACCCGATCACGCTGGCCCCGCGGGTACGGGTCATCGGGGTTGAGCAGTGGTCCGATGAGCCGGGGTTCGCGGCCGCAGTCGCCAAGACCGGCGTGACCGGGATCTGTGGCTCAGGGATCATCGAAGTGATTGCGGAGATGTACCTGGCGGGAGTGATCGATCAAGACGGCGTGGTCGATGGCTCGCTGGCGGCGCGGACGCCTCATGTCATTGCCGATGGCCGTACGTATACATATGTTCTTCACGAAGACGCTGATCGACGCATCGTGGTCACGCAGAACGATGTCCGAGCCATTCAGCTGGCCAAGGCGGCGTTGCGAGCCGGTATTGATCTGCTCGTGGATCATGCGGGCGCGTCGGATCTGGCCGACATTCGGTTGGCCGGAGCTTTCGGCGCCCATATCGATCCGCTTCACGCCATGGTGCTGGGCCTCGTGCCGGACTGTCCACTCGACGGCGTGCGTGCGGTCGGCAATGCCGCCGGTGGCGGGGCCGTGCGGGCACTGCTGTCGCGCACGCTTCGCAATGAACTTGAAGCCGCCGCTCGGCGAGTTGTCAAAATCGAAACAGCGACGGAACCGCGGTTCCAGGAGCTGTTCGTGCAAGCCATGGCCTTTCCCCACGCCGCCGCGCCCACGCCGAACCTCGCTTCGTTGGTGGCCCTCCCGGAGCGACGCGAAGTCGCAGCCGATGGTGGACGGCGACGCCGCCCGGGGCGACCTGGTCGTGGCGAGGCGGCGGTATCTCTGACACTTCTCGACCTCGAATCCACTGAAGGAGCGCCCACATGACCGTTGCGCCAACCACGCCCGAGGTGCCCGTCGCGGTTCCGACGGGCCGTCGCAGCGGTGGGCGAGCGGCGCGCGCTGAGCTGCGCGCCTCGCATGTGATCGCGCGAGAACCGTTCATCACTCGGACTCTCAAACCGGTGGAACTGGTCTCCGACGAGGGCTTGTCGCTGCTCGAACACAACGCTGACCTCATCCTGGAGCGCGCCGGCATTACCGTGCGCGACTATCCAAGTGCCATTGAGCGCTTTCGTGATGCGGGCTGCGATGTCGATGGTGATCGGGTCCGATTTCCCGAGGGCCTAGCGCGTCGGATTGTGCAAGCGAGCGCGCCACGGATCTATACACAGCACGCCCGCAATCCCGCAAACAACGTGCAGATCGGGGGCGACGCCACGGTCTTTGCTCCGAACTACGGATCTCCTTTCGTGCTCGACCTCGATCACGGGCGTCGATACGCCACGCTGGCCGACTTCCAGAATTTTGTGAAGCTCACCTATCTCTCGCCGAACCTGCACCACTCGGGCGGAACCGTGTGTGAGCCGGTCGACGTGCCGGTGAGCAAGCGTCACCTCGACATGGTTTACGCCCATCTCAAGTACTCCGACAAGGGCTTCATGGGGTCGGTCACGGCCGGCAGTCGCGCCGCTGATTCGGTCGAGCTTGCCCGCATCGGGTTCGGTGGGGACCTTGCCGATCGAACGGTGATGACCTCGCTGATCAACGCGTCGTCACCGCTTGTCTGGGACGCCACCATGCTTGCTGCGGCCGAGACGTACGCCGCCGCCAATCAGGCCTGCATCATCACGCCGTTCATCCTGGCCGGGGCCATGGCGCCGACCACGTCGGCCGGCGTTGTGACCCAGACGTTGGCCGAGGCCCTCGCCGGTATGGCCTTCACGCAGCTGGTGCGGCCCGGTGCGCCGGTGATCTTCGGGTCGTTTGCGTCGTCGATGTCGATGCAGACCGGTGCTCCCACGTTTGGCACGCCCGAACCGGCGCTGGTGCTCTACACCTGTGCCGCCTTGGCTCGTCGGCTTGGCGTGCCGTTTCGCAGTGGCGGGTCGTTGACCGCGTCGAAGGTACCCGACGCGCAAGCCGCCTACGAGAGCGCGTCGACGATGTTCCCCACGATCATGGCCGGGGTGAACTTCGTGCTCCACGCCGCCGGTTGGCTCGAAGGCGGACTCAGTATCGGCTACGAAAAGTTCATCCTCGACGACGACCAGCTCGGCATGTTCGCCACGTTTGCCAAGGGCCTTGACCTCAGCGACAACGGCCAGGCGCTGGACGCCATTCTCGAGAACCCGCACGGCCAACACTTCCTCGGCTCCGGTCACACCCTCGCCAACTTCGAGTCGGCGTTTTACCGTTCGGAAACGGC
>JAYSTV010000694.1:0-4640 GCA_043719425.1 Acidimicrobiia bacterium
GACGAGTTCCAGAACCTCATCGAGCTCACCTACGGCGCCCGGGACCGGGAGCGCGGCCAAGCCGCCTCGGTTGCCTGGTTGGCCGAAGAGGTCGGCGAGCTGGCCAAGGCGGCCCGCAAAGGAACCGTTGACGAACAACGCCACGAACTCGGCGACGTCATCGCGTGGGTGGCGTCGCTCGCCAACCAGCTCGGCCTCTCGATGACCGACGCCGTGGCGCGCTACACCGACGGCTGCCCGCGATGCGCGTCGATCCCCTGCGCGTGTCCGTGACCGAACCCGCGCTGACGGTCACCTCCGATCGTCGAACGGAGGTGGATAGCCCTCATCCTTCCGGGCGACCTCTCTCCCGGGCGGTGCTGACCACGCGGGGGATGCGGGCCTTTGGCGATGGGGTACTGTCGGCCAGCCTCACGCCGCTGCTTCTGGCGCGCGGATTCAACGGGCGGACGATAGGGCTCGTGACGACAGCCACGCTGCTCGGGTCGGCCGTCAACCTGCTCCTGGTGACTCGCTTTGCAGCCACCCTTCGGCCACGGCGGGTCCTCGTCGCCATGTCGGTCCTGATGGCGGTAACCGGGTTTGTCTTCGCCAGCACCGGGGTCCTGGCCGTGCTCGTGCTCATTGCCATCATCGGGCCGCTCAATCCGTCGAGCGGCGACGTCTCGCCGTTCCTTCCGGCCGAGCAGACGATTGTCAGTTCGGCGTATTCGGGAACGGAACGCACGCGGGCCCTCGCTCGTTTCGCATTGGTCGCCTCGGCCGGAGCGTCCGCCGGGGCATTCTCGGCCGGACCGATTGCCCACCTCGGTCGACGGCTCGGGTTCGATGCCACCAACGGGATCGCCTTCGCTCCGATCGTCTACGGGCTGCTCGGGCTCGCTGTCATCCCGATCTACGCCGCCGCGCTGCGCGAAGCCGCCCTTCCCGCCGTCGTTGCCCCCAGTCGCCTCGGTCCGTCGCGACGCATCATCGGTCAACTCACCGCCGTGTTCGCCCTCGACTCAGCGGGCGGCGGCATGGTCGTGAACACGCTGATCGCCTTGTGGCTGAAGCGTCGGTTCGACTTCTCCCTTGGCCGCATCGGCCTCGTCTTGGGCCTCATGTCGCTGGCCTCGGCCGCCTCGGCACTGCTCGCGCCCAAGCTCTCCGCCCGCTACGGGTTGGTCGAGACGATGGCCCTCACCCACGCGCCGGCCAACGTGCTCGTGATCGCCGCGGCCTTCGCCCCGAACCCGCAACTGGCTGTGGCCTGTCTCGGAGTGCGGGCGTTGCTTTCCCAGCTCGACGTGCCGCCGCGGGTGGCGTTCGTGATGTCGCTCGTGCAGCCCGAAGAACGCAGCGCGGCATCGGCCTTCACCAACTTGCCGCGCAGCGTTGCCACGGCCAGCACCCCGCTTCTTGGCGGATGGCTGCTGACGAAGAGCACGTTCGGCTGGCCGCTCGTGATCGGCGGCCTTATGAAGCTCGCCTACGACGCATTGCTGTGGACCAAATTCCGTCGCCACAGCATCAAGCTCTGAGCGCGCGTGCCTACTTCGCGCTCATCGATTTACGGCAGGCGAGCGGCGAGCAGCTCCGCGGTGCTTGTTGGCCGGAGCACGCCCTACGACAGGCGTTGCGCGAGCAGCTCCGCGATTTGAACGGCGTTCAGCGCCGCACCCTTGCGCAGGTTGTCGTTCGAGACAAACAACACCAGGCCATGGTCGGCCGTGGGGTCCTTGCGTATGCGGCCGACGTAGGCCGGATCGTGGCCGGCGGCGTCGAGCGGCGTGGGCACGTCCATCAGCTCAACACCGGGTGCCGCGCCCAGCAGTTCGATGGCTCGGGCCACCGAAATCGGACGGGCGAACTCCGCGTGAATCGACAGCGAATGGCCCGTGTACACGGGGACCCGCACGCACGTTCCAGCCACGCGAAGGCCAGGAATCTCCAGGATCTTGCGGGTCTCGTTGCGGAGCTTGAGCTCCTCGTCGGTCCAGCCTTCGTCGCCCTCGAAGGTGTCCTCGGCATAGGCGCCGGCGTAGGGAAGAACGTTGAAAGCAATCGGCTTGACGAACGTGTTCGGTGCCGGAATATCAAGAGCGTCACCGCGTACCGCCAGGCGAGCCGATTCGTCGGCGACCTTGCGGACTTGGTTTTCCAACTCACTCACGCCGGCCACGCCACCACCGGAGACCGCCTGGTAGGTGGCGGTAATGAGCTTGATCAAACCGGCCTCAACGTGGAGCGGCTTGAGGACCGGCATAGCGGCCATGGTCGTGCAGTTGGGGTTGGCGACGATGCCTTTGCGCATCTGGTCAAGAGCGTGCGGGTTGACCTCGCTGACGACGAGCGGCACGTCGGGATCCATGCGCCACGCGCTTGAGTTGTCGACCACGAGCGCACCCTGGCTGGCAACCTTCGGGGCCAGGGCGCGCGAGGTGCTGGCGCCGGCCGAAAAGAGGGCAATGTCGACTCCCGTGTAGTCAGCGGTGTCGGCATCTTCGACAACGATCTCGGCGCCCTTCCACGGCAGCTTCTTCCCGGCGGACCGGGCCGACGCGAAAAACCGAACGTCGTCGGCCGGGAAATTGCGCTGCCGAAGAATTTCGCGCATGGCCTCGCCGACCATGCCGGTTGCTCCGACGACTCCGATTCGCATTGCTTTCGCTCCTTCGCCCCGGCCTCGTTTCGGGGACCGACAAGTCTCCCACGGCGCCGGGCTCGGTCTGCCGCGCTTTTCGTCCCCCAGTTCGGGCATGGTGATCGCCCACATTGGCAAGAAATCGGTCGGTGGCGCCCCGAAATCAGCGATCTGGGCGATGAGGAGCCCCGATCTGGGCGACGCGACCGCTACCCGAGGCGGCTGGCGTAGTTCGGAACGTGGAGGTGCCCCTCGGCCTCCACTCGCACGGCGATGCCGAAGGCCGTGAGCACGGTGGCGACCTGGGTGGCGTCGAGGCTGCCGGCTTGGCGCAGAGCGCCCGACAACGACGTGAGGGCAGCCCGATGCTCCTTGAGCAACTCCTGCGTTTCGGCGCAGAGCCGGGTCACGAGCTTTTCGATGTCGTCGTCGGTCACCCGCCGATTCATGTCGTTCGGACCGTCGAGGTGATAGGTGGCCTGGAACTCACGATCGAAGCCGTAGCGACGGACGAAGTCGGTGGCCAGGATCGTCGCCTCCTGACGATCACTGCCACGCCCGATCGTGGCGTTTTCGCGACCGAACATGATCTCCTCGGCGATGCCACCGGCGAGGAGCACTTTGATCCGGTCGATCAGCGCGCCGCTCGTTTCGTGAATCTGATGCGGGAAGGTGAAACCTGCTGCATACGACGACGCCACCTTGGCCTTGAGTTGCAGCGGCGCCAGGCCAAACAGCGCGCCGTAGACCACGGCATGTCCGCTCTCGTGGACGGCCACGTTGGCCACCACGTCTTCAACGTTACGTTCGCGTACTTTTTGAATGCGGCCCTCGAAGGCGAAGGCGACGCGCACGGCGCTCGCGCCACTCCCGAGTTCGCCGACAATCTCGTGACGAACCGGATCGTGACTCAAACGAATCTTTTTGTGCCCGGACACGATGGCGTCGAAGACAACCTTGGTGAGGTGGGTCTCGATGATGTCGGCGATGCTGGAGAACACCGGCCGAACCCCTTGGACCGGGAACACGCCATTGGCGTAGACCACGACCTTCATCGAATCGTCGATCGTGCACGTGATGCCCGTGGCCGCCTTCGTACGCGCTTCGATCCGTTTGAGCTCGCGAGCAATGAGTTGCTCGAAATGCATCCTCTTCAGCGAGCGGTAGATGAGGTGCACATTGCCGAACCGCGCCACCTGCTCGGGCCGGAAGCGACGCGACAACGCGTTCTTGATATCGACGACCGTGATCTTCTCGGTGAACGAATGGAAAATGTCGGCTTCAATGTCGGCCTCCGACGTCATCGAAGCCATGGTGAACGCTTCGTCGAGGTTGCCGGAAATGATGATCAGGGTCTTGGAGTGATCGACCGGTTCGTAGACCGTCTTGGCGTTTTTCACCTTCACCAGGCGTTCGACGAGCTGCTTGCGGTTGAGCTTGCCGATCTCTTCGGCCGTCTCCAACATGGCGAAGCGGCGCTTGAGACTCTTTCCTTCCCAGATACCGATTTCATCGGTATCCTGAGTATTTTCGAGACCAAGTTTGCGCTGTGATTCGGCGAAGCGGATGTAATAGCGGTACTCGGATATGAGATCGTCGATGTCGTCACGCGAGCGCTTCGCCAGGCGGCCGTCGGAGAGCAGTTCCCAGAAGTCGGAACACTTGGTGACCGGCATCGGCTTACCCTCCGTATCGAGGGTATTGAAGCGCTGAATTTCGTCGAATAGAACCACGGCGGGCTTGCCATCGGACAATCCGTTGGAGTCCATGAGCGCGGCGACACTCGGCTGATACGACGACGAATCGGTGGTGTTCAGTTCGATTTCGAGGAATCGATCGGAAAAGCCAATGGCTTTCACCAAACGGCGGACCAGATCAGTTTTCCCAACTCCGGTCATGCCCCACAGGTTTACGATCACCGGTCGAGTCAGCAGATCAGGCAACAGGAACCAGATGCGAAGACCATCGATGAGTTCGTCGATCACCGAGTCGATCCCGATAAATTGCTTCTTCA
>JAYSTV010000695.1:0-4633 GCA_043719425.1 Acidimicrobiia bacterium
GACCATCAACGCCCACGAAGCGAGGAGGCCGCCGACGCCGACGAGCAGAAAGAAGCCGAGCCGTCGGTTCAGGAGGAACAGCCCGGCGGTCACGGCACCAACCACGGGTCACCGAGGCGCATAGGCGCTGAGGAACCCCCGGTGATCGCCGACAGACTCTCGCCGTGCGCGCCACTCCATGCGCCGTGGACAAGAACGTAGGTGAGCATATTGTCGGCCTTTGGTAGTCCGCTATTCGGCACTGGCGTGGTTGGGCATGAGGAAGGCGAGGAGCCCGACGAGCAATGCGCACGTGGCCGAGAACAGCCAGCCACGGCGGAAACCGGTGATGCCGTCGGCCGAGGTTTGAATGGCGACGACCAGGGCGACCCCGACGGCCGCGCCGACTTGGCGGAACGTGTTGTTGACGGCGCTGCCGACCGCTAAACGCGTCGGTGGGAGACGGGCGACGGCTGCGGCGCCGAGTACCGGGAACGTCATGCCTATGGCCACGCCCTGCAAGATGGCGAGCGGCATCCACCGCGTCCACGGGGCCGGACCAGTGTGCATGAGCAGCGCGAATCCAAGCTGCGACGCCATGAAGAAGAACGGTCCGACGAACATGAGGCGCTTGAAGCCAGCGCGTTTCACTTCTCGCCCGGCAAACGTCGCCACCACGGCGACAACGAGTGGGGAGATCACGGAGAACCAGCCTGCTCGCACGACGCTGTAGCGCCAGACCGATCGAAGGAATAGCACGTTGTTGAGTGCCATCGCCGAAAAGCTGGCACCGAACATGAGGCTGCCGGCATTCGCTATGGAGAAGGTCCTTTCGCGGAACAACTCGGTCGGTAGGGCTGGCGAAGAATGCGTCTTCGCTCGGACGACGACGATGGCCATCATCACCGCGCTGGAGACACCGAGCCCGAGAACTCGCAGGCTCGACCACCCCCAACTGTGGCCCTCGGAGATCGCCAGAACGAGCGACCCAACACTGACCACGAGCATTGCCGCTCCGATCAGGTCGGGCGTCGGCCCCTTCTGGGGTTCCGTCTCGCGCAGAACCCGCCAGCCAAGGACGAAGGCGACGAGGCAGATCGGGATGTTGATCCAGAACGCCGATCGCCAACCGAGCCGGTCCACCATGAACGCCCCGACGGTCGGACCCGACGCCACACCCAGCGCGCTGATCCCGCCGACCCACGAGATGACCTGGGTGCGCTTTTCCATACCGAAAGCGCCGAGTAGCAATCCGGTCGACGATGGAAGCAGCAACGCTCCGCCGGCCCCTTGAATCACGCGGCCGATGATCAACAGCATCAGGGTTGGCGCCCCGCCGCACAGTGCCGATCCGAGGAGGAACATCACAACACCGATGAGAAAGACTCGTTTGCGTCCGATGCGATCAGCGGTCTGTCCGGCGACCACCAAGAGCGACCCGAAGAGGATCGAGTACGCCGTGACGACCCACGAAATCTGTCCCCGGCTCTCCGACGGGAAGCTCTTTGCGATGTCGCTGAAGGCGACGTTCACGACGGAGAGATCGAGCGTGGTGATGAAACTGGCGATCGCGCAGACAACGAACGTTGGCCACGGACTTCGGTTGGCCGCCACCGGGTTTTTGGGTGGGGCAACGACGGTTGCGGTCATTGGGCCAGTTGAGCCGTTCGCCCGTCTACTGTCGATTCGACTGCGACCGCCCCTTCTGTGCATCGTGAGGAGTTGCTTCCGCGCCTTGCTCCACCAGCGGTGACAGGCTATCGGTCGACTTCCCAAGCGACGGTCGGAGCCGCTACTACGAGAACACGTAGGGCGCGAGTGTCTCAGCGGCACGCCGCCGCCAACGGTGCCATGCGCTCCCGCCGTAGTAGGCGAGGCTCCCGGGCTCGGCGTCGCCGTGGCCGTTGTAATACGACAGGCAGTCACGCAGCCGTGCCGTGGCCACATCGGCGTCGCGGCAGTGCGCTGAGTACGCATCCTCCGGCTCCTGGTTCACGTCGACGACGCGTGCGCCGCGGTCGCGCATTGTGGTGAGCATCCACACGATGTACTCGGCATGCTGCTCGATGGCGTCGGTGAAGTTGAAGCTTCCACCTCCACCCTGCGGTCCGGTGACGATGAACAGATTCGGGAAGCCGTGGCTATGGATGCCGAGGAACGTGCGGGTGCCCTCGGTGCGCCACTTCTCGCTCAGCGTTCGTCCGTCGCGACCGGTGATCATGTTGAACGTCGAGGTCGCCATCCACTGGAAACCAGTGGCGTAGATCAGCACATCGAGCGGATACTCCACCCCGTCGTGGACCACGCCGCGTTCGTTGATCCGACTCACGCCCTGGGGTGCGGTGTCGACCAGAACCACATTCGGTCGATTGAACGAGGGGAGGTACTCATCGTGAAACGTCGGGCGTTTGCAGCCGTACGGATAGTACGGCTTGAGTGCCTCGGCCGTTGCCGGGTCGGTCACGATGGCGTCGACGCGCGCCCGGACCTGTTCCATGATCCGGAAGTTGGTGTCGAGCTGTTTGTCGATCATCTCGGCCGGCGACAGCTCGCGCTCGTGTTGCTTGCGTTCCTTGAAGTCTGCGACTCGGCCGGCGAGGTAGTCGTCGTTCGCTTTCATGGCCGTTCGTCCCGCCGAGATCTTGGAAAAACGCGCCCGCCGGGCCCGCGCCCATCCGACTTCGTTGGCCCACGTTGCCATCTCTTCGTCGGTCGTCGCCCGTTGGTCACGCACGTCGATCGTCGACGGTGTGCGCTGGAAGACGTGCAGCGAGCCGGCGACCTTGGCGAGTTCGGGAATTGCTTGCACGGCCGTGGCCCCGGTGCCGATGATCCCGACCCGCTTGCCGGCCAGCTCGATGTCGTAGTTCCAACGCGACGTGTGAAACGCATCGCCCTGAAACGTCTGCATCCCTTCGATCCGTGCCAGTTTCGGAGTGGTGAGAATGCCGTTCGCCAACACGACGTAGCGAGCTCGCATCGCGTCGCCACGATCGGTGCACACCGTCCACGTGCCACTCGCTTCGTCCCAATCCGTCGCTTCGACGGTGGTGTGGAACAGGCAGTGGTCATAGAAGCCGAACCGGTCGGCCATTGCTTGACAGTAGGCAAGTATCTCGAAGCCCGACGCGAACTTCATCTGCGGGATATAGCCCATTTCTTCGAGGAGAGGCAGATAGCTATAGGCCTCCACGTCGCAAGCCACGCCGGGATACCGGTTCCAGTACCAGGTACCGCCGACATCGCCGCCCTTCTCACAGAAACGAACGTCGACGAATCCCGCTTGGCGTAACCGGAACCACAGCAGCAGCCCGGCGAAGCCGGCACCGACCACGAGCACCTCGCAGGAATCGGTGAGGGCCTCCCTCGGCACGGGGTCGGCGGAGTACACATCCTTCAGGTACGCGCTGAACTCACCCTCGATGGTCATGTAGTCCGCCGCACCCCGCCGAGCTTCTTTGTAGGCACGGTACTTCGCTTGCTCCTCGGCATTGAAGACGGCATCGGCTGGGGGCGGGGGCAGCGTGGTGAGCGACTCGTCGGTGAGGATCGAATAGCCCTTCCCGGCGATTTTGTCGGTGGCTTTTGCGGCGCGCGTGGCGAACACCTTTCGGCCAGTCTCGGGGTCGATCCGAATAGACACGCACTGCTCCTTTTCCCACGCAAGTGCTGCTGAAGCTAGCGGTTGCTTCGGAAGTCAGCCCGGCGAGTGCGCAGCTACGCGTTGAGTCTGATCAGCGAGACGAGCGAGACAGGCTGATCTGGGCGCCGATGACGAGCGGTAGGTACAGTGCGCCATGACGATCGATCGTTCCGCCGCCGACAAGCTTCTGACCACGACCCGTTCGGTCCGCAAGCGGCTGGACCTCACGAGGCCGGTTCCTTCTGAACTGATCGCCGAGTGCATCGATGTGGCGATGCAAGCACCGACCGGAACGAACGCCCAGAACTGGTCGTTTGTGGTCGTCACCGATCCGGTGAAGCGGTCCGCCATTGCCGATCTGTACCGAAAGGCCGGCGAGATGATGGCGGGGTCGGGCTATCCGCCGCCGCTTCCGGAAGGGGACCCACGCGAGCATGTGATGCCCAAAGTGATGGAGTCGGCGATGTACCTCGGCACGGTGCTGGAACAGGTCCCGGTCTTTGTGATCCCGTGCGTGCAGGGTCGGGTGGAGAACATGGCGATGGTGGTGGCCCAGGCCTCGACCTACGGGTCAATCTTGCCGGCGGCGTGGAGCTTCATGCTCGCCGCTCGTGCTCGCGGACTCGGCACGGTGTGGACCACGATTCACCTCTTCTTCGAAAAGGATGTGGCCACTCTGCTTGGCATCCCCGACGACTGGACGCAGGTGGCGCTGTTCCCAGTTGCCTACTACACCGGCGACGACTTCAAGCCGGCTCACCGACTGCCATCCGCGCAGATGACCCATTGGGACTCGTGGGGCGAGCATCGGTGACCGCGTGATGAACGACGACGAGACATACACGGACTCCTACGAAGACGTCTCGATCTTTTCGCTCGACACTTCGCGTGAAGAGTTGCTGCTGGCCACCCAGACCGAGTGTTGTTTCATGTGGTCTACGAAGGACGGTGATCCGGTCGGGGTCATCATGAATTTCGTCGCCGCCAACGGCCGGTTCTGGCTGACATGCA
>JAYSTV010000696.1:0-1907 GCA_043719425.1 Acidimicrobiia bacterium
TGCCGGAGCATCGTGGTTGGCTTCGCCAAGACGTGTCGGCCAGTGCCGAGGATGCCGGGAAGCTCGTCTTCGACCATCTGCTCGACGGTTCGCCGTTGCGCAAGATGCAGGTCCAAATGGAGGACTGGCAGCAGCGGATCGAGAAGGCCGGGATCGATATGGGAGCCGGCATCGATGGTGCCGACGACGTGCTCGACCAGGCCGTCCGCAAGTTCACCAATATCGAAGAGCGCTTCCGGACCCTCGGCGGCTACCAGTTGGAGTCCGACGCTGAGCGCATGGCGGCCGGCGTCGGTCTCGACGAAGACGCGCTCCTGCGTGAGGTCGGAATGCTCTCCGGCGGTCAGCGTCGACGGCTCGAATTGGCCCGTCTGCTGTTGGCCGGTGGCGACCTGCTCATCCTCGACGAACCCACGAACCACCTCGACGTTGACGCCAAGAACTGGGTCATGGAGTTCTTGAAGTCGTCGAAGTCCACGATCTTCGTGGTGAGCCACGACATCGACCTCATGGACTCCGCCATCGATCGTGTGATCGCCCTCGAGAACGCACGGATCGACGAGTACAAAGGTACGTACACACAGTTTCTCGCCCAGCGCGAGGAACGCGAGTCGCAGCGCGATCGGGAGCAGGCCAACTTCGACAAAGAAGTCGGGCGTCTCGAAAAGACCATCGACAAGTTCCGTGGTGCCAATGCCACGCACGTGCAGAAGCGCAACGCGCTCCTCAAGCGCATCGAACAGATGAACAAGGGCCGTCCATCGGATTCGATGGTGGTGAAGCGCCGTCAGATGCGGGTGCGCTTCCCGGATCCGGTTCGCGCCGGTGACATGGCTATGCGCGTCGAAGGCTTGGCCAAGGAGTTCGACGACACCGTGATCTTCTCGTCGGTCGACTTCACGGTGAGTCGTGGCGACCGGTTTCTCGTCCTCGGCCTCAACGGTGCGGGCAAGACCACGCTGTTGCGCACGCTTGCTGGCGTGTACGCAAAAGACGCCGGTGACGTGACGCTCGGGGCCAACGTGAAACTCGGCTTCTACGCCCAGGAACACGAAGACCTGCGCGGTGGACGCAGCGTGCTGGAGCTCCTTCGTGAGGCCGGGCCAATGGTGCAGGACCCGCACCTGCGCTCGCTCCTTGGCCACTTTGGCCTTGTCGGCGACGTGGCCGAACAAGACGCCGAAACACTGTCCGGTGGCGAAAAGACCAAGCTGTCGCTGGCCCGCCTCATGATTGGTCGCAGCAACGTGCTGCTTCTCGACGAACCGACGAACAACCTTGATCCGCCATCGCGCGAAGCGGTCCTGGCGGCCTTGCAGAACTACAAGGGCACGATCATTCTCGTGAGCCACGACACGGAGTTCGTCACGCAGCTTGCCCCCACCGGCGTGCTCATGATGCCCGAGGGTGCCTTGCTCCACTACGACGAAAAGATGCTCGACCTCATCGAACTTCGCTAGCCGACGCCGGTTCTGGGTCAGCTGAGCGTTCTGGGTCGGCTGCGTCGCACCAGGGCGAGTGAGCCGACCCGACAAACTGAGCGGACCCAGGTCAGCCGGTGCCGTAGGCGTTCGTTACCGCGAGCACAGCGCACACTCGAGCGGGGTCGTCGGCGATTTGGTCGCCGTAGCGCGACCGGTAACGACGGAGCGTCTCGGCGAGTGCTTCGGGGCCGGGCACGAGGCGCAGATCGCCTTCGAAGGTGATCCAGCGGCCACCGTCGCCGACCTGGCAGAGCGTGACCGGCTGCGATCCTCCGGCGGCAGCGAGGTTGGCGAACTTCACCCCGGAGCCACGAAGAATGAGCCAACACTCGTGCGTGTCGGGGTCGAACGTGTAGCCCACGAGAGCCGTGTGCGGTCGACCGCCGGGACGGATCGTGGTGAGGGCGGCGAAGGCGCGTTCGG
>JAYSTV010000697.1:0-1907 GCA_043719425.1 Acidimicrobiia bacterium
GCCCGCAACACATTGGCCTGACCCTTCGTCACAGCAGTCCGCCCCTCATCACGCCCGCCATGCTTGATCGTCGCCGACGCTGATCGCACCACATCGAGCCGACATCACGCTCGCCATGCCCGACGGCCAGCCGCGCCGTACATCGCCAGGTACGTCGCTCGGGTTGGGTGAACGGCGAGGAAGCCGCTTCCCGGTGAGTCCTCGGCGCCACCCGGAGCGAACGCGTTGAGGTCGTAGTCGAACACTCCGGTCCACAGCCGCTTCTTGGTGTCGAGGTCCTCGTGATAGCTGGCCTTCCCCCACACCAACAGGCCGTCGCCGGTCGCCGTGACCTGCCAGTGCAGACACACCCGATCCTCGTGGGCAATGTTGCGGACCTTCACGGAATCACCGCCGCACATGATCCACAGGACGTCTCCTTCCCAACACGGATGAACGGGGACGACGTCGGGCTCGCCATCGGCGCCGACGGTAGCGATATGCGCCCACGGGCTGAGGGCTGTGCCGTAGGCCTTCGCTTCGTCGAGCGTCATTGCGGGATCGAGAGTCGTCATGACCCCGAGTCTGGCTCAGCAACGCGTGGTCACTCGACTGGTCGTTTCGGCCGTTCGGGCCGTAGTTTGGAAGGCGCTATTCCGAGCCCCTCGCCTCTGGAGTGATTCCGATGTCCGCCACCCTTCCCACCGAAGTTGCCTTCCGCTCCGACGCCCGGGCCTTTCTTGCCGCCCACTGCCCGCCGCGGGCCAAGGAGTCCTCACGAAAGTGGGGTGAGGGGAGCGACAAAGTTGCCGTGTTCGAGGAGAAGTCGGCCGAAGCTGAAGCACGCGATGTTGCCAACGCGAAAGCCTGGCGGGCGGCCATGTTCGACGCCGGATTCGGCTGGATCACCGGCCCCACCCAATACGGCGGGTCCGGACTCCCCGGTAGCTACCAGAAGATGTACGACGAAGAGGCGTCACAGTTCTCCACGCCGAACCTCGCCATGTTCCAGATCGGGCTCGGCATGGTCGCTCCGACCTTCCTCGCCCACGGATCTGATGCCGCCAAGGAGACGTACCTGGCCAAAATGTGGCGGGGAGAGATCGTTGGCTGTCAGCTGTTCTCCGAACCGGGAGCCGGCTCGGACCTAGCCAGCTTGCAGATGAAGGCCGAGAAGGACGGCGACGAATGGATCCTTACCGGCCAAAAGGTATGGACCACCGGCGCTCAGTTCTCCGACGTCGGCGAAGTGATCTGTCGCACCGACCCAAACCTGCCCAAGCACAAGGGCCTCACGGGTTTCATCGTCGACATGCATGCCCCGGGGGTTGAAGTGCGTCCGCTGCGCCAGATGACCGGCGGTGCGTCGTTCAACGAGGTGTTCTTCAACGAAGTTCGGGTGGCCGACGATCACCGCCTCGGTGACGTGAACCACGGCTGGACCGTCGCCCTCACCACGCTCATGAACGAGCGAGCCGCCATCGGTGGCGGCGGAGGCGGCGGCCGGGCCGGCAATATGGGTCTCGACTTCCTCGCCTCGATGACCGCCGCCATGGGCAAGCTCGATGACCCCATCGTGCGCCAGGCACTCATAAACATCCATATCAATTCCGAGGTCAGCCGCTTCACCGGCATGCGGGCCATGGCCAAGGTCAAGGCCGGCCAGTTGCCCGGACCGGAAATGTCCATCGGCAAGCTCGCCCTTGCGACCAACATGACCCGGGTTTCGGACTATGTGTCACAGGTCCTCGGCGTCAAGATCACCGCCAACTCGGGCGAATGGGGCACGTACTCGTGGGCCGATTTCGTGCTGGGCACACCCGGCATGCGCATTGCCGGTGGCTCCGACGAGGTCATGCGCAACATCGTGGGTGAGCGCGTTCTCGGTTTGCCGAAGGAGCCGGGCATCGATTCCAACTCGCCCTTTA